>DUZM01000093.1 GCA_013349485.1 Candidatus Hydrogenedentota bacterium
CCGGTGCGTTTTTCTGCTGACACCCAGGAAACTGTGGCTCCCTTTTTCGAGTGGCGCATTTTTCATCCGAGATCGCCTGCGGGAGGCGGATTCTTTGACTATACGCGCGAGGATTTCGCCGCGATACGGCGCCGTGGCGGAAACACCGCGCTGATGATGCACGACTGGATGGGGGAGAAGTCTCTCTATCGCTTTGTACCTAGCGAGGTTTTCCCTGACGCCATCGACCCGGAAGAACTCGAACGGAACCGTGCGGCGCTTCGCCGGTACATCGAGTGGGCGAAAGACTACGGATTGCGCGTGGCGTTGTGGATCTGTGAGATGCCGTGTCAGGGCGGGCCGTGGATGTCTGAGGAAGCGCGGGCGGCGTTCCTCGAACGGTATCCTGAGGAGGTTCTCTCGGATACCGGGACGTATCAAGGCAAGGTGGTTTGCCTGGGCCATCCGCGTGTCGAGGAGTACTACCGTGAACTTATGCGTGGACTCTTGACGGATTTCCCCGAAGTGGCCCTTATTCAGTTATTTACGCTCGATTCGAATGCGGAATTCTGCTCGCCCGAGGCGTGTCCACGCCACCAGGGCGTATCGAAGATCGAGCAGCGCGATCGGCTTATCCGCCTGATACTCGAGGAGGGGCGCAAAGTCCAGCCCGATTTCCGCGTCCTCACCACGACCTGGGGCTGGCAGAATCATCCCGAGTTTCTCGAACGCCAAGCGGCGCTGCCAGCGGGCTCGGGCCTGTTCAGCACACCCGACGGCGAGGCGTGGTCCTTCGATCGCAAGCTTACGGATTATTTAGTGCGGCAACGGGACCTGTGCCGGGATCGCGGCCAGATGTTTCTGGGATATGACATATTTCTCTGGGGCGACGACGTGCTTTTCCCGCCGTACGAGCGCATCTACGACTTTCCGTTCGGCATTGCGGCCAAACTCCGGCGCTGGGCGCACGTCCGGGCCGACGGCGTGTTCGATCAGTGGGGTACCGAACCCGACTTGCTGGCGTGCAACTCGATGGCGTTGCGCGCGTTTCTGTTTGACCCATTTCAGGAGCCGGAACCCGTACTCGAGCGAATAGCCGAACGACAGTTCGGCGCGGCCGCGGCCCCGCACGTCCTCGATGCGTGGCGGGCTATCGAGGCGGCCCAGCAGGTTCAGTCCGATCACACGTACTACTGGCACGCCCTTCGCCACGGGTGGTCCGGCGGCATCATCAAGATTCCGCCAACCATCGAGGCGCTGGCACCGCTCGACGGGATTTACAGCCGCGAGCCGCACAAGCCGGCCGGGCCCATCGACCATGCACCCGGCGACGACATCGAGCGCGCGCGCCAGCTCGGCGCCGCAATGCGCGATGTCGTAGCCCATTTCGACGCCGCCGTCGTCGCAACCGAGCGCGCGCTAAAGGCGCTCGAACCGGACCACCGTTCGTTCTACGCAGACTTGTTGACCGACGCAGCGCCGGTATCGCCGCGCGAGCATCTCGAACGGCAGCTGCGCACGCTTCGGCTATGCTCGGGTCTCCAGCGCGAACTGGGCCATTTCTTCGAGGCGTTTGCCATCGTCAAGGACATGAACGGAGCCGACCAGGAAACCCGAGAGAACCTAAGAGTCAAGCACCAGGCGTTGATGCGAGAAACCCTCGAGGGTACGCGGGCGCTGCGACAACTGCTCGATGAGATAGGCGTCGGCGACTCCGACATGGCCGCGTGCCTTGACGAACGCGCCGCCGGATTGGAGCCCGCCGTGTCGAAGGACCTGGACCCAAAGGATGCCAAATAAATGTAGAGATTCCCCCGGCGGACGTCTGAAACGACGTCCCGTCAAGGTCTTGCCCCGGTACGTCTATCTACGTTATGAGCCTTCGTCAGTCTCTTATGCCAACTATCGCGTGTAGGTCCGCGGAGGTGGTCGGTTCGAAGGTTAGCTTGCCAAGATCGGTGACCGCCTCCTCGGCGACTTCGACGTTGTTTAGAATGATATGGGCGAATTCGCCGGTTTCTGGGTTTCGGTACGCCAGTAGCACGTTTTGATGGAACCCCACCGCGACCTTTCGGTTGTAGAACGCGCCTTGCTCATCTGCATACACGCCGGGAACTCCCAGGTACGTGCCGTCAGACTGCAAGACCCAACATGCCACGTGAACGTTGGGGACGACGTTTCCTTGTGCGTCGGTGACGATACCCTCGATGCCGCCGCCGCGCAGCGGACACACGACAAGAATCTCGGGAACGGTTTCGCCGGGTTGGCCGGTGAACGGTTTGCTTATTCCCAGAAGGCGCTCCTCCCCCCGCCTGGCCATGACTTCGTAACGCGGGCCGGCAGGTATCCCGTAGAATATAACTTGTCCCTCCTCATCGGAAAGGGGGCCGCCGCACGCTCCGCCCCCGCCAGCAAGGCGTATCATCGCCATAACGCCCTCGACCGGCGCGCCTGTGTCGTCGACGAAGCGCACGGGTACCGTCATCGGCGCGTCTACGCTGAAGTTGAATTCCTCTTCGTCGCCGGCTTCGAGGTCAAACTCTGCCAGTTCGGCGTCTTCGGGCGTGCCCCATGAACTGCCGCCTTGCGTGAAGTAGTGATAGCTGATACGGAAGCGGTGTGGTTCGCGCAGGTTTTTGATGTGCAGCGTATACGTTCCGTCGGGATCGGTCACGGCGGTGCCCCCGAAGCGCCCGCCGGACTCGCCTTCAGGATACACAACCGTCGCCTGGATCGCCACAGGACAAACAGGCTCCCCGGTGGCGCGGTCGCTCACGTTGCCGTAGATGACGGCGCCTCGCTTGGCCGCAATCTCGAGGTCGACGCCAGCGGTGGTCTGTCCGGCCCGCACCCTCACACCGCGTTTCTGTGCGGCAATGGCCTCGGCGCCGTACAACCAGCCGTCGAACTCCAGAAGCATATTGGCGATATATCGGACACCCATTTCATCCGTGCGCGTGGCAGCCGTCTCGGCTCCGGGGTCCAGCACAGTGACGGTATACAGGAAGTCCGCGCCCAGCCCGTCCGCCAAGTATCTGCCCGAGCGATCGGTGGCGACGACAACGGGACTCGTGGGTAGGTCCTGTATTCTCACCTCTGAAGGCGCAAGCCCGCCGGGCAGCGCTTCGCCGTGAATCCTCACTTGGATGCCTTCGACGGGCTCGCCGTCGTCGGCTCGTGTCACTTTGCCCTCGATAGCGCCGCCAGCGCGCAGCACAAAGACCGCGTCGCTGGTCCCGGTGTGGATCTGAGGGAAAAACCCGGGGCCATAGCCTTCTTTTACCACCCTGAAATCGCACATTCCTTCGTAAGGAATGGCGATACTGAACCGCCCACGTTCATCCGTAATCGCAAACAACAACTTCCTGCTGCCGATCGTACCCGTCGTCCTACCTGTCGCCGCAGTCACGGCAAGGCCTTCCTCGTCGTATCCGTAATACATCACA
Source organism: Candidatus Hydrogenedentota bacterium (assembly GCA_013349485.1). Taxonomy (GTDB): domain Bacteria; phylum Hydrogenedentota; class Hydrogenedentia; order Hydrogenedentales; family SLHB01; genus DUZN01. Next base: position 3,426 of record DUZM01000093.1, read on the forward strand.
TCTACGGCCGCCCCGGAAATCGGGCGCCGGCCTTCATCGACGACCCTACCTCCTACGAAGGCAGTGGCGGGACGAAGCCGGAAGTCCACGTGTGCTCGATTTGTGCCCGCGTCAACCTTCAACCGTAGTTCGGTCGCCTCAGCCATAACGTATCCTTCGGCCCACGCAAAGGCATGCGCGTTCCCGAACGCCTCGATCCCCGTAATCTCGTAGTTGCCGTCGCCGTCGGTTTGCGCACTGTAGGCCTGCACAATGTCGTTGCTGTTCATGCCCCGGTAGACCTCGAAATAGACGTCCGCGCCGTCGATAGCATAGCCTTCGATGTCCATCACGCAACCGGAGACAACCGCAGGCACCGTCGCCGGTTCCTCAGCCAGCACCGTCGGTATCTCCTCAGTCGTCGGTTCCGGCGCTTGCTCTTTTACCCGAGGCTCGGGTTCCGTTTGGATGACGGACGTGCCCGGGTGAAGCGCGGGCGCCGCGTGCTCTGCTTGAGACACCGCCGCTGGCGCGTCTGTGCTCGCTGGCATTTCGCGTGTCCAGGGCTTCCAAAACAGCAGCGCCAGGACAATCGCGATGAAGACCACAATAATTGAAACAACTGATTTCGTGCTCATGATAATACCTCCCATAAGTCCCGCGGCCTCTACCGCGCCCGTGGCCGTTGCGCCGCCTCTTGTGGGCCACGCGGCTTGGCCGAAAGGCACGGCCAAACATGCCCTGACGACCGCGTCCTTTTTCGGCCGCAAGGTCCTGATTGAGTCCGAGGCCTCTTGCCACAATGTATCTTTAAGCCGTTCGCGCCCGTATTTCAGTAGCCGGGCGACGGCGTTGGGCGACGTGCCAAGATATTCGGCGATCTCTTTGAGCGATTTCTCCTTGAAGTAGAAGAGGTAGACCGCCTCCCTTGTTTTCGCGGGGAGGCCGTCGACCATCCGCTGGATGGTTTCCCGGAGTTCGAGGCGCGCCGCGTCCGCGGGCGGTTCATAGTCCATGCCGTTGCCCCCAAGTTCGGCCACCAGTTTCTTTCGCCTCGAGTCCGCCTTGACGTGATTAACGGCGACGTTCCGTGCGATTGCGGCCAGCCATCCGGCAAGTTTGCGGGGATTCTTGAGCGTGTCGAGGCGTCTGTAGCACTGGACAAACGTGTCCTGCGCAGCGTCCTCGGCTTCGGTGGCGTCGCGGACGTAGCTCAGGCACACGGCATAGACGCTCGCAAAATGCCGCTCGACAAGCTCCCGAAAGCGCTCGTGCTGGCCTGCCAGCACCTCCCGCACTGCATCCGCGTCGCTCATTGTCTTCCTCGGCTCTTCGCTGCGCCCTTCGGCGGCTTCCATAATACAAGACAATTGAGGCATTCAGGAAATGACAAAGGAAAGCAACGGTTGGTTTAGCCGTTAGCGCTTGGGCTATCGCTCCGGCAGCGGCTCTTCAGCAGGGCCATGTTTTGGGTGCGCGGGAAGAATTGTCGCCCTTGAAACACGCCTTTCTTTGGGTATGATATATGGTGTCGAGGCGCCCTCCCTCTTCCAGGCGACACCCATTTACCCGCCAAGGTTTTTCGGCGTCTTCGTCGGCCAGAACTTCGAGCGCGCGATCGGGTTGCTGCATCGCGTACGACTCCCTATAATGCGACCCGGGAAGGACCGAACGCAGACGGGACGGGTCATGCCTGTGCGCTGAGCGTCTTTCCGAGGCCGAATGCTTCTACTGCAGTCCCGATAACGTTGACATTCCGCGAGATGATCGGAGGCCCGATGACAGGTACGCCCGAGCGATTGCGTTACGAGAACCTTGCGAAATCGGCCCACATCCGGTTTCTATTGCTGCGCGTGATCGCCGCGGCCGTCCTGGTTGCCGCAGCAGTCACGGCCAACGCGCCGTTGAGTTGGGCGGCGCTGCTCGTCCTCGCGTATTTCTGGCTGTTCATGTTGGGCCGGCGGCTGACGTTCCTGCGGAACCTGCGCGATCTCCATCGGTTGCAGGCTGATTCGCAGGACGGCGAACACGACGCGCTGCCCGGGGTCACGATTATTGCGCCTGCACGAAATGAAGCCGCCGTCGTCGAGAAAGCCGTCAGAACGCTCGCCGCGCTGGACTATCCCAAACTCGAAACGCTCGTGGTCAACGATCACTCGACCGACGCCACCGGGGCCATTCTGGATCGTATCGCGGCAGCGTCGCCAAACGTTCGCGTTATTCACGATCCCCCCGTGCAGGAGGGTTGGCTCGGGAAAGCGAACGCGATCTGGTACGCCGTGCATCAGGCGGATCCGGACAACAAGTGGCTGCTGTTGGCTGACGCGGACGTCGAATGCCATCCGAAAGCCTTGCGGCGCGCCGTGGCCTATGCCGAGGCGGCCAAGGCCGATTTCGTCACGTGCATCCCGCGGCTCGAGAACGGCTCGATGGCCGAAGAACTCGTCATTCCCTCGAAGTGGCGCGCGCTGGTTCGCACCGCCCCACTTAACCGCGCCGGCGACACGAGCCACCGTGCGCTGGGCATCGGCGCGTTCACGTTGGTGACGCGCAAGGCCTACCTGGAAAGCGGCGGGCACTCGGCGTTTTACGACGAGCAACCGGAAGATACGTTGCTGGCAATGCTGATCAAGCGGTGCGGGGGCGCCATGGCGGTCGTATGGACCTCCGACATGGTCCGGGTACGGCTGTATCGGGGCCTGAAGGATCTCGTCGCGTCATACACCCGCAAGAACCGCGTCGTCCTCGACGATGCCGCGTACGTGTTTGTGTCGCAAGCCCTTTTTCATCTCCTGACCACGGTTTTCCCCTTGCTTTTCGCCGTTGCTATGGTTGCGCATCAGGCGGCCCGGGGCGCGTTTGTGTTTCCGCTTGCGGTCTCGGCGCTTATCGGCCTTTCGATCTACTACATCGAAGCGAAGGACTATCTATCGTCCCGCCCGCTGTGCCGGATGCGCGCTATCACGCCGTGGCTCCATCCCATTGGCGGCCTGCTCCTCACCTGGATAGAACTGATGAGCATCAAACAGGCCGTGCTCAAGCAAAGCATGCACTGGCGCGGCCGGAGTTTCGCAAACGTCCGCACAGAAAACCCAACAACCGCCGCGAACGCCGCGCCCCCGGCCGACGAGGCGGACGAAGAAGACCACCACCCGGAATAGCGACATCGATGTGGCCGGTGCGGGCGCGCCCCCGCCGCGTTGGTAGGGTCGTGTTCCCGCACGACCGCAGGCCGGTATAGGGTGGCACCTTCAAACTCGTTTGGAGGTGTCTTGAATCCCTCGACGGCCCTCTCCAAACAGAGTTTGAGATACTGTGCCGCCGTCGAGAACGTGAAGCCGTTGGCGTATTCCCTTTTGCAGCTTTCTGAAACTGGTATAATACTTGTGTTAGCCAGCGAAGGTCGGGAAGCCATGGTGAAACGCGATACCGTCATAGTTCTGACGTGCCTGGTGGTGGTTCCCGCCATAAGCCTAGTGCTCGCCACCGTTGTTCTCCCCCGCATGCTTGTCACCCAAGACGACTTCGTCGTAGCCGCCGGCACCGGCGACCTCGATACGGTCAAGCGGTGCATCCGACGCGGGCTCGACGTCAACGCCACCGGTTACGGCAAGCTCAACTATGGGCCGGCACGTCGCGTTGGGGTCCTTGCGCGGTTGCGCGACAGTCCATTCTCTGACAAAGGCAACGAAATCGTCGAGACGCCGCTTCATGCGGCCGTTCGGGGTGGCCAACAGGAAACCGCTGAATTACTTATCGATAGCGGCGCCAGCGTGGATGCGCGCAATAGCGATGGGGAAACCGCGTTGCTTGTTGCCGCTGACTTGGGTAGCGACGCTCTCGGCCGCGCGCTTGTTGTGGAGGGCGCGGTATCAGACGCCGCTGACAACAGGGGGAGAACGCCGTTGCACATGGCCGCCATACGTGGCCACGACGCGATGGCAGAACTCCTACTCGAGCACGGTGCTGACGTCAACGCTTCCTCGATGAAAGCGGAGATGGGAGAAAGGCTGTCGCTGCCTTCATATCAAGGATTCCCCCTGCCTGAGGTCTCCGCCACGCAGGAAGGATGGACCCCATTGCACCTGGCCGCTTGCGAGGGGCACGATGCGATGGTTCACCTCCTGCTCGAGCACGGCGCTGACGCGACCATTTCGCCGAAGTCGGGACTGACGCCGCTCCATTCAGCGGCATATAAGGGTTATGCGCACATTGCTGAACTGCTCCTTTTGCATGGCGCCGCGGCCGACGCTGAAACGCACTCTGGCTGGACCCCGCTACAGCTCGCGGTTAAGGCAGAGCAAGTGGCCGCGGCCCAAGTGCTTCTGGCACACGGCGCCGATGTCAATCGAAGAGATCCAGAGGGACTCACGCCGCTGCTTTGTGCGGTAGAGGCATCGAACAGGGCCTTTGTAGATCTGCTGATTGAGATGGGCGCCGATGTAAATGCTGCAGTTCATGCCGACGCGCCTCGTCTCCGGGGCGGCTGGTACTTCGCTGGGCAGACTCCCCTGCACTGCGCGGTGCAACGTGACGATGTCGCAATAGTGGAATCGCTTTTGACTGCCGGCGCAGACCCAAACGTCGGTGGGAGTGAGGCGCGTGGCACTCCTTTGCACGAAGCAGTGTTCTGGCCACGGCCTCAGATGGTTAAGTGTCTGATTGCGGGCGGTGCGAACGTAAACGCGGAAGATGGACGGGGAAATACGGCGCTGCTCAGAGCGGCGCAGAGTGGTAGGTGGCAAGTTGTTGAACTACTGGCTGAGTATGGAGCCGATCTCACGGCGCGAAACCACCTCGGCGAGACAGTACTGCACTTCTACTTTGAATGGTGTGACATAGGTGTCCGGGGTAACACCCAAACTATAGAGTGGCTATTAGATCTTGGCGCGGACACAGGTGCCGGCGAGCAAAAGCTGAGTGGCACGTGTCTACATCGCGCCGCCAGCTTGCAGTTCAGCAGCAACAACGTTGAATTCAGCCCGCTAGCGGCAGGATTCCTGATCGAGAGGGGGGCCAAGGTGGGCGCTCGAGACGTTTGGGGCAAGACGCCCCTGCACCGTGCCGCATATAGATGCAATATCCCTGTAATCGAATTGCTGCTTGCTAATGGCGCCGACATCAACGCACGAGACAACGAAGGCCTTGTGCCACTTCATGAGGTAGGTTTTGGGGCATCCCGTGACGATACGATCGAAGCATTCGCGTTTATGGTTGCAGCCGGGGCAGATATTAGGGTCAAGTCATATAAGCAGATCACGCCATTGCATTTGGCGGCGCTGCGGGCACAACCCGGACTCGTAGGCTGGTTGCTGGAACATGGCGCAGACGCTAACGCCCGGGACGCATTCGGCAGGACCCCGCTGCATTTTGCCACGTTGCCCGGCCTTCTCATATGCGAAGACCCCTTTGAAATAGCCGGTACTCTGGAGTCCCAGGAGTTCCCGAGTATGAGAGCCGCACGCACCCTCGTGCGTTTGGTTAAAGACGGCGCAGACCCGAACGCAAAGGACAGCCAAGGCAATGCGCCTTTGCATTATCTGCTCGTCAGTAGCGTATCGGGTTGCCCCTGGCGCCTGCTTTCAGTATGCGGGTATTCCGTATCCGGCGATGAGCATGGTGAGACCGTAGAAGATTCCGCGTGGCGTTATCTTTACTATGGCTGCGATCCTCTTCTTGCAGCGGCCTCTATTCTCGAGATCGAGGTCTCGCAATTGACGGCGTGGAAAACACGGATACCGCACGTGAGGAAATACGTGGAGTTTCTCAAGAAATGCGGCGCCGATCCGAATGCGAAGAACAATCGCGGCGAAACGCCCATCGAGTTTGCGAGACGGCTATCGCGCGACTATCAAGAGGCAAAACGTTTGAAAGGTGAACGAGAGGCAGCGCCTCCCGAGCAAGGCGACTAACGCCGTTTGCGAAACTGCGCTCCCCTTGTCGGAAATCCGGGCACGCACCCCCCGGCCAAAATAGCGACGTCGATGCGGCAAGGGTCGCGCTCCCGCCGGGTTGGTAGGGTCGCGCTCCCGCGCGACCGGAAAGCCCGTCGAGGTGGAACTCGACCCTACCGTGTGCACCCCGGGGTGCTGCAGGACCCTCGGTAGTTCATGCGGCAGCGGCACCCACCAACAGCATGGGCGGACAAGCCGCCAGCGGCCCCTTTGCCGCGATATTGCCGAATCACAGCCTTTTATGGGGCGTCGCACATATTTTCTGAAGAAGACAAGCCGTTGAAACCGCAGACGCGCGCGGACCTGCACCGCAAGGCGTCTGGAAAACGTGCGCGGTCCAGAGTTTTGGGACGCTTATGCGGGGCTTCGGGTCGATTGGCCTCGGCTGGATCCGTAATCGCCGGGTAAGCCGACGTCAAGGGTGCTCTGAGTAGTCGGGGCAGATGTTTGCTGAACGCCCTTAGGCGCCAACGCGGTGATCGCGAAGAAATGGGGACAGACCCGTCTCGCTCCTTGGCAGTCGCTCGCTTGCGTCAGTCCCCGCTTTTCGCTCATGCTTACCCGGCGAGGGCCTGCGCCAGATTCTGGGGTTTTTGTGCTGGGCGAGAAGTCTTCTTCTCGATTGGAGAGTTTCGTGCAACGGAGTGCCAAGATGGCGTTTGCCCTCGGCTGGATGTTGCTTCCATGTTTTCTGTAGAATGCGGCCTTCTTGGTTTGACATCGCCCTGGCCGCACGGGTGTTGTCCGGTGTGCGGCTTGATTCCCCGGCGTCAAGGAGTGTGGATGTGCACGCATCGTGAAAATGGCTCAGGGAAGTCCGTGAAGCGTTTCTATGCCAACTGCGCCCGGGCAGCGGAAATCCTCCTTGGACTCGTATTTGTCGCTGGCGCCGTCTTGAAAGCCGCGAAGGTCGGTGAGAACTCGGGAATCAACCTTTTCATGCGGCAGATACTCTCATACGGCGTCTTGCCGCAGCATCACCTACTGCTCGCCGCAGTGGCGTTGGGCACGCTGGCGATCGAGACGGCGCTGGGCATGGCACTGGTACTGGCATGGCGCGTGCGAGGCGTTGCCCTACTGGCCGTGCCCGCGCTCCTCGTCTTCTTCACCTGCCTAATCATCTACGGTTGGGTTTTCCACAACCTCGCGGACTGCGGGTGCTTCGGGCCGATAGAGATGAGCCCGGGCGTGTCCATTGCCAAGAATGGCGTGCTGCTGCTCCTGTGGCTTATTGCTTGGGCGGGCCGCGATGACGCGGCAAGGCTGGCCGCGACGTCTAAGCGCCAGCGGCGCGCGTTCGCAAAGGCCATTGTCTGCCTGGCCTGCGCAATCGGCCTGCCAGTGTATGCAGGAAGCACGCTGCGACCCTTGGCGCCTGGCGCCTTTGCACGGTTTACGGTTGAGGCCGGCGGCCAACCGTGGGATCTTGGTGCGGGCGAGTATTTCGTCGCTATCTACAACTCAACCTGCGAGCACTGCATGGATTCGGTCGAGCAGCTCAACGAATGGGTCGGCCAGCCCGGATTCCCGCGCATTGTCGCTCTTTGTTGGGGTAACGAGGAAAGTATCGAGGAGTTCCGTTTACTTACCGAACCGGCGTTTCCTATCCATGCGATTGACGAAGCAACGTTCTGGGAATTGGTGGGGCTGGTTCCCCCGCGGTTCTATCACATTCGGGACGGCGCATCGCTGCAGGTCTGGGATGAGGAATGGCCTGCCGTCGAAGCGGTCCTCTCGAAAGCGGGGGCTTCGTGAGGCCCGCGGCCTCATCGATGAGGGCCGCCGGTTCGGGCGGCCGCCTCCGTGGCGTCAGCAATGCCGGAAGCGCCCTGCTCCCCGAACCGTTCTCATGCAACCATGACAGGGTCAAAGAGAATATTACTCAATAGAATTTGACGGGTTTAGGGCATTCTGTTACCATCCCGCCGAAGGCATCAAACGCAGGCCGTGCGCCGGCTTGCAGGTGGAGGAAACCATGAAAAGAGACAGATTGCGCAGTATGGTTGCCGTCGCGGTGTGCGCGGCGTGTGTCCTTGCGCTCGCCGCGTGCAAACACGGAGCCGACAAGCCGCTCGACACGGGGCTCACGGATGACGCGGCCATGGGCGGCGAAGGCGCCGGCCACGAACTCACTACGGTGGAAGGACTTCCGGAAGATATCGATATCGAGCGAATCCTGTGGAGTAAAGAAACCGGGCTGAAGCCGATTTACTTCGATTTCG
>DUZM01000094.1 GCA_013349485.1 Candidatus Hydrogenedentota bacterium
AAGTTGCATTCAAACATTAACTTATGTGATTTCAGGCAAGCCATGGCCTTGCTGTCATCCTGAGCGAAGCGAAGGATCTCGAACGCGCGAAGGTATCTGCGAGAGCGAGATCCTTCGCGTTGCCCAGCATGACGCGTAACGAAAGGCATTGTCACGCAAAGCATTGTTGTGTCATCGAATTAGTGTGTCTTTGAATGCAACTTGGTATGAGGGGGAACAAAACAATGGCCAAGAGCAGAGCGAAGATATGTGCACTCTTGGGTATTCCGCTGCTGATCGTTCTGGGGGGCGTGGCCTGCGCGCTCGGCGCAACGTTCTGGGCTTCGCACACTGATGACCTAAAGCGTATTCCGGATCTGAAGAACCTTGCCGTCGACCTGATAATGTATGCAAACGATCACGACGAATACTTCCCGCCGTTATCTTCCAAACCCGGCCGGTTGATGTTCGAACCGGATGAGGTTTACCCGGACTACGTGTCCTGCCCCGAATACTTGCTGAGTCCCGCCGACTCGTTGAGCATGGAGATCGGCTCGAAGGTCGCGCCGGGGTTCTTTCTCGAAAACGGCCGCTATTTCTACCTGGGCTACACCGTGTGGGACGATGCCACGGCCGAAGCGTTCGCCGAGGCATGCCGACAGCGTCGGGAGAACGGGTTGGGTTTCGATGAGGGGGCCATTCCAGTGGACCACGAGGTCGAAACGCTTCGCCGACTCGGCGCCACCAACCGACGCGAGACCATGTTGACGCTCGAGCAATTGAAAGAACCGCGCTGGCAATATACGCGGCACCGTTCGTCGGAAGTTCCTGTTTTCATCGAGCGGCCTCGCACGTACCCAGGCCGGCTCGGGTTATACGTAGGGTTCCCGCTGCCGCTGTCGAGGCCGGTTGTCGGCGGGACGGTACTCTATCTCGACGGGCACGTCGAGTTCATTCGCTACCCCGGGAAGTGGCCGATGACGGAGACTACGATCGGGATTCTCGAGGGGCTTGGCTCCGCTGAAGGCCAAGAGGCCCAGCGCGACGTCACGCAATAGTATCGACGGGTTCCGACTCGCCCGAAGGTGCTGTGGCTTCCTCGACCCCGATGCCGCGCAGCTCATTGTAGATAGCCAGGAACTTGTCGTAGGCGACGCCGTTCCCGGCGGGCTTGGATAACGGCGGCAATGGGTTTGCGGCGCTAAGTCCCGTATCGAGTCCTTCTAGCAATGTGTTGAACACGCCGCGCAAATCCGCAATGAACGTTTCCCATCCGTTGTTGGCGGCCGGCGGCGGGTCTTCCTGGCCGGCTGCCGCTACGGCGCCTTCGAGTATGCTCGGCTCGCCGCTGGGCGGCGGCTCATCCGACGGGGCCAGGAGGCCGTCTTCGGCCGAGGCCAGCGCTTCGAGTATCGGACTGAGCGATTCGGCCAAGGCCTCGAACGCCTGTTGCACGTCGGCGACCAACTGGTTCATCGCCCCGGCGCCGTTCAAAAACTGGTCGACGGCCTGTTGGATTGCGGTGTTAAACGCGCCTTGGGCTTCGGTTACTGTGGCCGCCTGTTCCTCATCGAGTTGGCCGGAAGCCAAGAGGGCGTCCAACTCGGCGTTCACGCCGTCGAGCAGGGCCGGGACCTTATCCTCAACCACTTCGGCCATATTGGCGTGCTCGATTGCGGCCAGTTCGTCGTAGAAATTGATGCGGAGCCGCACGTCCGCGACGCCCTTGAAATGCCCTTCCTGCAACAGCCGCACCACGCCCTTCACGTTTTCGCCGCCGGTTGCAGCCGATGGGTCTTGCGTCTGCTCCGCATTCTTGGCGGCGCCGCGCTTGCCCGTGCCGTGCGCGGCGTGCGCTGGCGCGTCAGGTCTGCCTGCGGCGTTCGCTTGCCCTGGGCTCTGTCCGATTCCTTGTACGTTCATAGCCTTCTCTCCGCCTGGCTGCATGGAATATTCCTGCGTTCGCTTTATCGGCAGCAGCGTTTCAAAACTTTAGCGTTTTTGCGGCGTATTCCTTGACGAGTATTTGGCGGGCTTCGCCGGCCGTATAGAGTCCGCCGGTGATGAGGAGCGGCAAGGACGCCGAAGCGAGCGACAGCCCGAGCGCGATGGCCGCGTCGAGGTTCTCGGCGCGCGTATGCGGGCGGCCTGCTGCGGCGCCCGCGAGTTCGTCCAACGGTTTGGCGCGTCTTCCCTGGAACTGGGTAAGTATCAGTTCCCGGGCGATCGGCGCCAACGCCTCGATGACGCCAGCGCCGTCTTTGTCGAAGGACAGGGCAAGTACGACTACGCAGTCGCCGAGCTCGGCAGCGAGTTTTCTGGCGCCGGCAGGATTGTGCGCCACGTCGATGATAACCGGCGGGTCGTCGAGCACGCGCTCGAGGCGGCACGGCCACCGCGCTTCGCGCAGTCCTTGAACGATCGCCTCGCCGTCGAGTCCGGGGAAATGGCTGCCGAGTCGCTCGGCCAACGCCACCGAGGCGGCGGCGTTGGCGCCCTGATACGCGCCCGTGAGCCCGAGGGGCACGGAATCGAGTGCCAGCGTCTCGCTGCGGTACGTGAAACGTAGGGCAAACGGCGCGCCGTCGATTTCGTAGTCGAAGTCGCGGCCGAGACAGTAGGCCGGGGCGCCGAGTTCTCGAGCCCGCTCGAGAATGACCTTGAGGGGCTCGGCTTGCGTTTCGGCAATCACCACGGGTACGCCTGGTTTAATGATGCCGGCCTTCTCGAACGCGATTTTCCCGAGCGTGTCGCCGAGATACTGGGTGTGCTCGAAGTCGATGTTGGTGATTGCACAGGCAAGCGGCGTGATGACGTTCGTCGCGTCGAATCGTCCGCCCATGCCCACCTCGATGAGGGCTGCGTCGACGCGGCGTTCTGCGAAGCACTGAAACGCGACCGCCGTGCACATTTCGAAGAATGTAGGCAGCGGATCCATCGTCTTGGCCGCGTCGTGAAACACGGTGAGGTGGCGATCGAGTGCTGCGTCATCGACCGGCGCGCCGTTGATTAGGAACCGTTCATTGAGGTCGACGAGGTGCGGCTGGGTGAACCGGCCCGTGGTATAGCCTCCCGCGCGCAACATGGCGTCGAGCTGGGCAAGCACGCTGCCTTTGCCGTTGGTTCCTGCGACATGAACCGTCGGTCGACGCTGCTGGGGGTTGTCCGCGACGCGCAGGAGCCGGGTAATGTTGTCGAGACCCAGCTTGATGCCGTGCAACTCGAGGCTATAGAGAAACTCGCGCGGCGTCACTCTGGCAATGTTTCTACACGTTGTTGTGGCGCCAGATACCGCAGCAGTCGGCCGAGTTCACGGCGCAACTCACTACGCTTCACGATGCGATCCACGAAACCGTTCTCGAACTGGTATTCCGTCCGCTGAAATCCGTCCGGCAACTTGGCGTTGAGCGCGCTTTGAATCACCCGCGTTCCCGCGAACCCGATGTAGGCCCCCGGCTCGGCAAGGACTATGTCGCCGAGACTCGCGAAGCTGGCCCAAACGCCGCCGGACGTAGCATCGGTCGCGACGGAGATATAGGGGATACCGGCCTCGTTCATCGCGCGGACGGCGCCCGCCGTCTTGGCCATTTGCATGAGGGACAGAATCCCTTCTTGCATGCGCGCGCCGCCGGAACAACAAACGGCAACCAGGGGCAGGCTGTCGCCGATGGCATCTTCCACGGCGCGACAGAACTTCTCACCGACCACGGAACCCATACTCGCGCCGCGGAACTGGAAATCCATCACCCCCAGGACCGTTCGTGTGTCCTCGATGGCCGCCAGCCCCGTGACGAGCGCTTCGTGGTACCCGGTTCTTTCCTTGTCTTGTTCGATCTTGCTGAGGTACGATTCGCCGTCCACCGAGAAACCCAGCGGATCACAGGTTTCGATTTCCGCATGGGTCTCCTCGAACGTATCCGGATCCACCAGTTGCCGGATGCGTTCCCGCGCCGAAAGCTTATAGTGATAGCCACAGATAGGGCAGACATTGAGGTTGTCCTCTACCTCGGCGCGGTACACGGCTTGGTTGCAGCCTGTGCACTTCATGAAAAGACCGTCCGGGATCCCGCTTTTCCGGCCTATAACGGATACTCTTCTACGCTTAAAGAGAGCCATGGTTTCCCTTAATGCGCGCTTAGACCTCCGCGCTCGCTTCCTCGGCATCCACCTTATTGTACAGCAAACGGCCGCAATAGGCGCAAGAATGTATCTTGTCGCCGGCAAGGATCTCGTTTACTTTCTGGGGCGGAACGGCCATGTGGCACCCCGAACACGACGCGCCGGACAGCGGCACGACCGCCGGCCCGGTTTTCTTGCTTTGCCGGATCCGCTTGTATCGCGCCAACAGTTCCTCGTCAACCTGTTGCGCAACGGGGAGGCGTTCCCGCTCCAGCTGTTTTCTGCCGCGCACCGCCTGGGCCAGTTCTTCGTCGATTGCCGCGCACTGCCGCTCGAGGCCGGCCAATTCCGCCTGGATGCGCGCCTTGTCCTCTTCCAGCCGCGCCTTCATCTCGTCCATCTTCATCATGATCGTCAGCACGCGTTCCTCGTGCACGGCGATCTGCTTCTTGAGCAAGTCGATCTCGTGCAGCAGGGCTTGGTATTCCTCATTTTTCTTGACCGAGAACAGTTGCTGATCGTATTTGGCAACTTGTTGCTGTTTCTGCTCGATCTCGCTCTCGCACGTGCGCTGTTCAACCGTCAACTGGCGGCAGGCGTTCTCGCGCTCCTCGAATTCGTCGACAAGGCGCTTCTGTTGAATCTCGAACTTCTTTTTCTGAGCGGGGATTTCCTTTTCGCGTTTTTTGAACGCTTCGATCCTAAGATCCAGTTCTTGAAGTTGAAGCAACTTGTTCAACAACCGTTCCCTCCCGGTTCGATACACGGCCGTTCCCATCAAAAAAAAAGCGCAACCACGATTGTGGTTGCGTCGGTACCTTTCGTGCCGATGCCTCCGGACACCAGCGCGCGCGTCGCGTGCGCGGTCGGGCATCGCAGCCGCTGCAATCCTTGCGCCGTTTCAAGCGCCTTCTTGCCGCGTCAAGGAGTACCATGCTTCTCTTCCGTTACTTCGTTTTGGCGGATCGGCCGATGGCGATTGCGCCGGTTCGCACAAGCTCCTGAATGCCGAACGGGCGCATCATATCAATAAACGCCTTCACTTTGGCAACAGACCCCGTTACTTCCACAATCATCGCGTCCGAGTTGACATCGACGACGTTGGCGCGGAAGATGGCGGCAATCTCGATGACTTCGCTGCGCTGTTTGCTCTGCGCGCGGATCTTCACCATGATAAGTTCGCGCTCGACGTGATCCTCGCCCGTCAGATCCGCTACTTCGATGGTTTCCACCAGCTTGTCGAGTTGTTTCATGATCTGCGCGAGCACCGCGTCGTCGCCGCGAACGACGACCGTCATCCGGGATACGCTGGGGTCTTCGGTCTCACCCACGCAGAGGCTGTCAATATTGAAGCCGCGCGCGCTGAATAACCCCGAGACCCGGGCCAATACGCCAAAGTGATTCTCCACCAAAACACTAATGGTGTGCCTCATGTCGCCTCCAGTATCTTTGCACACCCGCACCCAGCCAGTGCGCCGACAACCGAGTCCTTGCCGAAACCGCGTTGTGCGCGCGATCAATTGAACTCGTTCATGGCAACGGCGATGCCCTCGGTGACGAACCGAACCGCCGCGTCGGCGGCTCGCCCTACCATGGCATCCACTGCCGGCCTTTCCTCAGGTGCGAACCGGCCGAGCACATGGTCGACCAACGCCGCGGTCGCAACGGCGCCCACCCCCATACGCAATCGGGGGAACGCCTCCGTTCCCAAACGCTCGATAATCGATTGCAGGCCTCGGTGCCCTCCCGCGCTTCCTACGCTCCGAATCCGCAGCTTGCCGAGCGGCAGATTCACGTCGTCCACGATCACCAGCACGCTTTGCAGGTCGTGAACCCGATACCGCGCGACGCGAGCCACGCTGATGCCGCTGTTGTTCATAAACGTCAGCGGCTTGACCAACAGCACCGGTTGGCCTGAGCAATCGGCCTTCGCAACCAACGCCTTGTATTTCTCGCGCGAAAAAGCGACCCCGAGTTGTTGCGCAACCCGATCTACCACCTCGAATCCCACGTTATGGCGCGTGTTGCGATAGCGAGGGCCGGGGTTGCCCAAGCCTACGATAACCTTCACACGACCGTCCTTTCCCCGAGCAACTTGCGAAAGAACGCTCGACGGTTCAGGAAAACGCGGCGAAGGTCGGCTCCGGTTGCGAAGCCACGGCGGCGGCGCCTATTCCAAGCCCCTCGAGGAACTCCGATTCCTTCACGGCAACCCGGCTGCCCCTTACGCCTCACCCTCGGCGTCAGCGGTCCCTTCAGCCGCCGCCTCGCCCGCCTCGGCTTCAGCCGCCTCCGCCTCCTCTGCGGCGATCTCCGCGGCCGTCTTAACCACGCGCGGCACGTGCACGGCCACAATCGTCCGTTCCGGATCGGTGACGATGGTCACGTTCTCCGGCGCCGCGAGTTGCGCCACGTGCAGGCTTTCTCCGAGGTCCAGTTCCGTGACGTCGACCGTAATCTCCGCCGGGACATCCGTCGCCAGGCATTCCACCTCGACCTCGCGCAACTGATGATCCAGTACTCCCCCCTCGACAACCCCCCGCGAGTGGCCCACAAGCGTCACCGCCACCTGCGTGGAGATCCGTTGGTCCAGGCGAATGCGCAGAAAATCCGCGTGCAGTATGTCCCCGCGAACGGGATGATGCAACACGTCCTTGAGCAAGGCCGGGCAGTTCAAGTCGGGACTTCCCTCGACCTCGAGCTGGACGACCGCATGTTCTCCTGCCCGCCCGTGAACCAGGTGCAGGAAGTCGCGCTCCTCTGCTTTGAGGCTGACCGGCGCCGCGCCCAGTCCGTACAATACAATCGGCACCTTGCCGTTTCGCCGCGTCCGCCGGGCGCCCCCTTTCCCCAAGTCGGTTCTCGCGGCGACTTTCAGTGTCTGTAGGTCCATGATCGGTGCGTCTCCACGTCAGTTCTGAAATAGAATGCTGATGGATTTCTCCTCGTGTATTCTTCGAATGGCCTCGCCGATCAAGGGCGCAAGCGAAAGCACCTTGATCTTCGGGCACGCTGCGTTGCGCGAGGCAAGCGGGATCGAATTGCTCACTATGACCGCGTCGAGCACGGACTCGGCAATCAGATCGATGGCGCTGCCGCTGAAGACCGCATGGGTCGCGCAGGCCTTGACGTCCACGGCCCCCTTCTCTTTGACGGCCCGGGCCGCCTTGACCAGCGTGCCCGCCGTGTCAATCATGTCGTCAAAGATAAGCGCGTGCTTACCCTGCACCTCGCCAATGATATTCATTACTTCCGCGACGTTCTCTCTTGGGCGACGCTTGTCCACGATCGCAAGCGGCGTTTCAAGCCTGTTCGCCACTTCGCGCGCCCGAGCCACGCTGCCGGGATCGGGCGAGACAACGACAAGATTCGTCACGCTGTTTTCTCGGAGATAGTTCGTAAACACGATGTCGGCCCGCAGATGGTCCAACGGGATGTCAAAAAATCCCTGGATCTGGTCGCAGTGAAGGTCCACGGTCAAGATGCGATCCACCCTTGCCGCTACAAGCAAATTCGACACCAACTTGGCCGTAATCGGCACGCGCGGCTTGTCTTTGCGATCCTGCCGGGCGTAACCGAAGTAGGGCAGCACCGCCGTCACGCGAGCCGCCGACGCACGCTTGGCCGCGTCGATGAGGATCAACAACTCCATCAGGTTGTCGTTGACCGGCGGCGCGGTCGCATTGATGACGAACACGTCCTTCCCGCGGACATTCTCGCCGATTTGGGCGTGGATCTCGCCGTCGCTGAAACGCGTGAGGGTGGCGTTGCCCAACTCGATGTCCAAATGCGCGCAAATGCCCTCGCTCAGGGCCGACGAAGCAGTGCCGCCGAACACCACCATTTCTTTGCTGTACGGCACGACGTCTTTTCCTACCTGCGCGTCAAACCGCGCTTCCCCGGGCGTCGGACTATTGTTTGGTTGGGGCGGCAGGATTCGAACCTGCGGGTGCCGGGACCAAAACCCGGTGCCTTACCACTTGGCTACGCCCCAGCATAACTCACGTCCACGCCTACAGTTGTGAACCATGTGGAGCCCGGCGTCGTCCCGATGCGCACCCTTCTTGTTTCGGGGGCCCAGGACGAAGCAGAAAGTATAGCAAGCCCTGGGAGGCAAGTCAAACTTTCGAAGCACGGCTGTCGCACGCAGTGCGTCACAAGTTATTCGCGACAAAACGGATACGGTTCCTGCGGCGGTTCAGTTGCCTGCACCAAACATGAGGAATACCGAGGCGACATAGGCGATGTAAATGCCCAATAACACCGTGCCTTCCCATCGGCTCAGCCGGTGGCCGGTGATCCCAAATACGAGCAGCAACAGCGTCAGGAGCATCATGACCGGCAGATCGAAAAACCGAACCTGGCGTTTAAACGGGAGTTCCGTCGCGAGCGAACACGCACCGATCACCCAAGCCAAATTGAGGATGTTCGCCCCGATGACGTTGCCAATGGATAGCGCGCGCCGCTTCTTTACGATCCCCGTCAGACTGACCACGAGTTCCGGGGTAGAGGTCCCGATAGCCATAAATGTCAGGGAAATAACCAGTTCGCTGACGCCCAAGGCTCGGGCAAGGTGTTCGCCGCAGAAAACCATGAGCCGGCTTCCGCCCACGACGCCTCCGGCGCCGCCCACGAAAAAAAGCGCGCTTTTGGTTAATGGAAGTCGAGCATGCCCGTCGTCTTCATCCGCGGCAAGCGCGGCGTGCCGGTGGGCAAACGAGGTCCGGACCTTCAGGATCACATAAAGCAGAAAACACCCAATGAGCACGAGGCCCGTCCAACGACTGCCCTCCGGGAACGCATACCCAAGCACACTAAACGTTGCGCTGAGGACGAGCAACTCGAACCCGCTCGCCAGGAACCCGGCCCGCACAATCCCCATGGGCGCTATCAAGGCGCACAATCCCAGAATCAGGCCGATGTTGCAGATGGTCGAGCCGACGGCGTTGCCCACGGCCATGTCAACGTGGCCGCCCAAGGCCGCCGTGAACGAAACGGCAAACTCGGGCAACGTGGTTGCCAAACTCACGATTGTGGCGCCAACAACGATCTCGGGAACGTGAAACCTGCGGGCAAAATCCACCGCCGCCTCGGTGAACCAGTCCGCCGCTATCACCAAGACCGCCACACTGAAAGATAAACCCAAAAGATGGAGAACCAGATGCATGACGGCGCAAAGGATAACACAAAACAGACGGCAATGCAGAACGATTTGGGCGACCTCTCGTCAATCGCGCCCGGGCACCTTCCGCCGACACTAGTCGCTGAAGCCCTGCCGCACGGATTCTGGGGAGTTTGGCCCTGTTTTCCTGCGAAACCAGCGTATACAATAGTGTCGGATTTGCGTCGGGTATGTTTTCCGGACGTCCCCGGGTTTTGTTTGCGGCGGAAAGGGGCAACGATATGCTCACAGCGATGGATATCGCGTTCTATGCGGGCGCCGCCCTGTACGCCGGTGCTGCGCTCATCTCGTTGTATTACCTGCGCGAGGCGAACCGGCGCGCGCTCACGTTGTCCGTTGGGTTCGTCATGGCCGGCGCGCTGTGTCTCGTGGCGACATTTGCCCTTCGCTGGGCGGGCGTGAAGCGCCTCCCCCTTACGACCGTGGCGGATGTACTGAGCTTGCTCACCGTGCTGACGTCCATCCTGATGTTGTGGCTGATCCGAAAAGAAAACGTCCGTCCGCTGTTGTGTTTCTATCTGCCGCCGCTAGCCGCGATCTGCCTGGCAAACGCAACGATCGCCCGCCCCGACCTGCACGAAGCGCCCCGCGCACTGCCGGGCCTTCCGCTTACGGTGCACGTCGGCCTTGCCTTCCTCGCATACGGTTTGTTTTATCTGGCGGGCATGACCAGTATGGCGTACGTGTATCAAAGCCGGCGCCTCAAGCAACATCGCACCACGGGGTTATTCCAGCGCCTGCCGTCGCTCGAGGAACTCGACCACACGCTCTTTCGAGCCGTGAAACTGGGCTATCCGTTGTTTCTTATTACGCTGATTTTTGGGGCCCTTTGGGCGCGCGTCGATCCCGATCTGTTGGGTGCGCATTGGTGGCTGGCGCCAAAGGTGGTCCTGTCGTTTGCGATGGCCGCTTTCTACGCGTTGGCCTTTCACATCCGGCGCGTCGGCCGGTTTCGCGGCCCGAAGCTGGCCTACGCGGTCTTTTTCGGTTTTGCCTTGTTTCTGACGTCTTATCTCGTGCTCGCGCTGACGGGCCTGCGTTCCTACAACTTTTGGGGGAGCTTCTGATGAGCCTCGTGGTTCTGGGTCTTAACCATCATAGGAGTCCCGTCGAGTTGCGCGAGCGGCTCGCGTTCCGCCCCGAGGCCGTGCCCGGCGCCTTGACCGAACTCCATAGGCAACTGGACAAGGCGGGCGTCGCCATCCTGAGCACCTGCAACCGCGTCGAGATATACGCCAACCACAACACCGCCTCGGCCCAACGGCTTTCAAGCGGCGCAAGCGCGTTTCTGAGCCGGTACCATGACCTGCCCGAGCAGGCGTTCCAGGACGGACTCTACCAGTACGAGGGCGCCGAGACGGCGGGGCACCTCTTCCGGGTCGCCTCGAGCTTGGACAGCCTGGTCATCGGCGAGGCGCAGATTCTCGGGCAAGTCCACGACGCGTATCTCGCGAGCCAGCGCGGCCAGGTCGCCGACAAGGTCATTCACGCCTTGTTCCAGAAGGCGTTCGCGGTGGCGAAGGCCGTGCGAAGCCGCACCCGCATAGGCGCAGGGAATGTATCGGTGAGTTCGGTGGCCGTGGACCTCGCGGCTTCGATTTTCATGGACCTTGCCGGCAAAACCGTCATGGTCATTGGGGCCGGCGAAACGGCCCGACTCACCCTTAAGAGTCTCGTCGAGCGCGGCGTCGGCAACGTGCTGGCCCTGAACCGCAGCCTCGAGAAAGCCAAAGCGATGGCCGCGTCCTGCGAAGGCGAACCGGTGGCGTTTGCCGAACTCGGCCGCCGCCTCCACCGCGCAGATATCGTCATCACCTCGACGGCCGCGCCTGGATTTATACTCCATCCGGCGGAGTTCCAAGACGCCCTAAGGCAGCGCGACTACGCGCCCATGTTTGTCATCGATATCGCCGTGCCGCGCGACGTCGAACCCGCCGTGGCCGAGTTGGACAACGTGTACTTGTATAACATGGATGACCTCGAGGAGGTCGTGGCCGCAAACCTCGACGAGCGGCGCCGGGAGATGGCGCACGGCATGGCCATCGTCGAGCGGGGTGTCGAGCAGTTTTCTCGGTGGATGCACGCGCTCGAGGTCGAGCC
>DUZM01000095.1 GCA_013349485.1 Candidatus Hydrogenedentota bacterium
TAGACTTTCGGGCCGCGGCCGAGCACCGGGTAGGCAGAGGCGTTCAGACTCACGCGGTCGATTTCAGTCGCGCTGTCTGCGCCGTCCCATGACGCCGTGACCAGGCTGACCTCGTACGAGCTAGTGTTCCATGGGGAGTCGGTCCACTGCTGGTCGAGCAGCGTCAGAACGTTGTTGCCCGGGTCGTATTGGACGAATGTGCCGGGGATATTTGCGGCGGGACCCATGGACAGGTGCGCGACATCCAACTCCCGGACAAAATAGGCGCATACCGGGTTGTATATCTGCCAGCCGACGCCGGTCTTGGTACCGACGTAGAGCTTGCCGCCGGCTGCATCGAGCGACACGACATTCGTGTAGCCCAGGCCGACGGTAGTGGTCCATTGGCCTCGAGCCAGATCGACGAGCGCCAGCCCTTGATACGCGGCTTCATCGCCGAAGGTGGTGTCGTATGCGTCCGCGCGGCAGCGCAATACGAGCAGGTCCCCCATGAGGAACGTGCTCTCGACGTATGTTATGTACGGACACGACCAACAGTAGGCATAGTCTTTGCTCCGATCGTCCGATACGGCTGTTTCCGCGATTCCACCCGAGCCCCCGGCCACGTCGAAGACGGGCCAATAGTAGCCGTAGAACGGCTCAACGTTAATTCGGAGCGTATCGCTTACGATCGGTGCGGCAGGGTCTGCGTAATCCACAGCCGCCACGGAATAGTAGGAAGTATAGTCGTAGCCCGCACCGCCGACCCGCTCCCACAACGTTGTCCCTACGAGGACAAGGGAGTCCCCGTACACGTAACCGGCATGGTACGTGCCGATGTCAACGGCGACCTGCGAGATATTCTTCAACGGTAGCCCGACCGCATCGAGGCGCACCTTGCCGTCGTCGCGGCTCGCGATGACCTTTACCCCGACCTCGGGAGACAGCTCGAGGAAATCCACGACGCTCTCGGCCAAAACGAGCCGGTCTGTCACGACGGGGGCGTCCAGGTCAGCGGCGTCGATAGTCGCAAGCTGCTCCGTCGTTACCCCGTAATACGTGCCCCCGTATTCGAAGGACCGCAGGACTTCGCCGTCCACGTCGATATAGCCGCGCTTCGCGAGCGACACGTCGTCGTAGGACACAAACTGAAGGCGCTGGAATCCGCCGAAGTCCTCCGTCCATCCGCTGAACGGGACGATGAGTACATCGTCGAGAACCGTAAACGCTTTGACGTCGCTGTATGCGCTGGACCAACTCCAATCGCTGCCGAACGATACGGTGTCGAGTTCCGCGGGCGCAGCGGGGTCGGCCACATCGAACAGGCTTACCTTTACACGTCGGCCGCCTTGATCGTCTACGCCCAAGGCGATAAGTCGGTTGCCCCTCGGTTCGATGTGGGTGGACCATCCAGGCACCTCAACCATTCCGGTGACGGCCGGGTTGGCCGGGTCGGACAGGTCGACTACAAACAGCGGGTCGACCATGAAGTACGTGACGATGTACGCGCG
Organism: Candidatus Hydrogenedentota bacterium; assembly: GCA_013349485.1. Taxonomy (GTDB): domain Bacteria; phylum Hydrogenedentota; class Hydrogenedentia; order Hydrogenedentales; family SLHB01; genus DUZN01. The sequence goes on from DUZM01000095.1 coordinate 1,491, forward strand.
GTCGCCGTCGAATCGCGTAGCGAAAAGGGTCTCGCCGATGGCATCTTCGAGGAAGAACTCGCCCATTCGATCGAGATTATCGGGGTCCGACAAATCGACGGTAGTGACAAACACCCCGCGGGCATCGTCTTGCCGGCCGCTGGATACCACGCGCAAGACTCCGTTGTGCGCGTCCATTTTGAAACGATCGGCAACGGCGCCCTTGATTGTGACCGAATCGCGGGCCGCCATCATGCCGATCGGGTTGCTGATATCGACGTACGTAATGACCGTTGTGGTGCTCCACCAATCGTTCCACATTGGCGCCGCCACAAAGATCGCGTCGGGCGTGGCTTGGATGACGTTTCCGTAGCCGAGGAAGGAGATGTCGTCAGCGAGGTAAACGTTAGTGGGGTCGGCGACGTTAATGCTCGATACCCATGATTCCGTCGTCTGCGCTTTCTGGACTTCGCCATCGATCCAGTACCATTCGAAATCGGCGCAGACCGCGTAAAGAACGTCGCCGACGAGTCGGCTGTCGACGAAATCCCCCTCAAGGTCGAACCGGCCGACAATCTTGGCTTGGGCCGGTTCCGCAACATTCACCACGTACACGCGCGCGGCCATGGAACTGGTGAATACGCCGCTCGCGACGTTGTAGTCCGGGGCGTAGCCCACCAGCACGTAGGCCAGCCCGTCTCGGACATAGAGGTCGCGCGGGTAGCCGTAGGTGGGGACTTGGCCGAGCACCGTGTTCGCGTCCAGATCAACCAGCGTCAAGCCGCGATACTGGTTGAGCACATACAGGATATTGCCGTTCAGCCGAAAAACGTCTGGCTCGACCACTTCGCGCGGCTCCGACGTTCCTTCCGCGTCGCCTTCCACGTAACCCGCGGCCGCATCCAGGCCGCCCCAAAACCCCCGGCCGGCCATGTCGGCGCTGGTGAAGTCATATCCAAATCGCGGCCTCGGGCAGCCCGTGCCGAGAACTAGTAGCACGACCCCAAGGAAAAGAGCCTTTCGCATTTTCCTCTCCCCGATCTCTGGTGGGATACCGCCCGATCCCAGGAAGTTGCGCGCTGCCGAGACCGGAAGCATAGGGAGAAGACAGGTCTCACTCCCGACTATTGGGCGGCGTCCGTGCGCTTTCTGCTGCGTTTTCTCTCCAGAATGCATCCGGAATGCGGCACGCGTGTTTGTCCGGATCTTTGACCCCGGCTCTTAATTTAGTATACCACCAGCGAGGCGTTTTGTTTCAGGTCGCCTATGTATGCCGGGGCCGACGGGAGTCCTGCGCAAGGATTGTGGCGGTGGTATGAAAAACACATTCACGAAGGCGGCGTGATCAAGAACTCGAGTGAGGATGCTCGGGCTCTTCGCCACGAAAACAAGACGGAAACGCCCGAGCCCCCCTTGGGGCCCCGGGGACAGGAATCCCGCAACGGCAACGAAGAACCCGACGCCGCGCGCGACGACGGCCGCTCCCGATGCGTCCGCCGGCTATGCGCGCATTACATTGACGGCCTGAAGACCCTTTGGGCCTTCGAGCAGCTCGTACGAGACCTCCTCGCCTTCGCGCAACGTGCGATAGCCGTCCATCCTAATCGCGGAGTGATGGACAAAGACGTCTTCGCTGTTGTCCCGGAGTATAAAGCCGTAACCTTTTTGATTACTGAACCACTTCACCCTGCCCTGACACTTCTCCGTCGCCTGCTGCTCAGCCACTTCCCACGCCTCCTGAAGGTAAGTTTGGGCCTGCGCCGGATTATGCCTAGGCCGGCGCATCCACCCAGCCCTTCCGACTTATACACCTTTCGCACTTTACATCATAGCGTCTTATGACGGGATCTGTCAATAGGAAGTATGTATTGTGATGAATTGCCCCAGGCTACGAATAGTGATTAGGCTGTCAAGAGCTCTGCATGTAAGAGCATATGAAAAAGTGTGGACTCGGTTATTTCTGCTTCAGAATTCACTGAGCAGGAGCGAATCTCGTGCGCCTCAGAACCTTCGGCGTTCATTCGGCTCCTTCGCTTCGCTCCAGATGAAGGTATAGACACGTTTCTTCGCGGCGATTGCCGTTTCCGCCGCAAGGGCGCGATTGTGTTGGGCCGAGCACAGGAGGGACTGCTAGGCTGAGTTGACGGCTGGACGCGCTGAACGTATACTCTGCGCCGTACCCTCTGGTTTTTGTCCGTAGAAGGGGAGAGTGGATATGCGTGCTCTCGTGACGGGGGGCGCGGGCTTCATTGGCTCGCACTTATGCGAAGCATTGCTCGAACGCGGGGACGCGGTATGGGTGCTGGACGACTTGAGCACGGGGCGTTTTGAAAACATCGAGCATCTTGACGGGCTCACGTGCGTGATTGATTCGACGTTGAACCAGGAGATTGTTCGGGACCTTGTTCGGGACGTCGACGTGGTTTACCACCTCGCCGCGACCGTTGGCGTACGGCTTGTGGTCGACCAGCCGACCAAGACCATTGTAAACAACATCCGGGGGACGGAAACCGTGTTGGAGGAAACGTGCCGGTATCGGCGCCGCCTGCTGATCACATCGAGCAGCGAAGTCTACGGCAAGGGTGTGCAGGAGGTATTTCACGAAGACAGCGATCGGATCATGGGTTCGACCAGCCTGACGCGGTGGGGCTATGCGGCCTCGAAGGCCGTCGACGAGTTCCTTGCCCTGGCGTACTGGCACGAGAAACGTCACCCCGTGGTCATCGTGCGGTTATTTAACACGGTTGGGCCCCGCCAGACCGGCCGCTACGGGATGGTTGTGCCGCGTTTTGTGCGACAAGCATTGCGCAATGAACCCGTCACGGTGTACGGCGACGGCCGTCAGACGCGGTGTTTTGCCTATGTCGGGGACGTCGTGCCGGCCCTTATTGCGCTTATGGATCGCCGCGACATCAACGGCCAAGTGTTTAACATTGGATCTTCGCAGCCTGTGACCATGCAGGAACTCGCCGCACGCGTTATCCAACGCACGGGCAGCCGGTCCCCACTTGTCCATGTACCCTACGAACAGGCATACGGCCCCGGCTACGAGGACATGCGGCACCGCGCCCCCTGCCTCGAGCGGATCAAGAACGCCATCGGGTACGAACCTGCCGCGTCCCTCGACGAAATTCTCGACACCGTCATTGCCGATATGAAAAACCGGCTGGCGATTTAGCCCGCTTCCGCCGGCTACCGCGCACGGCCAATGCCAGCGTCACGCATGCCATGACGAGGGCATTCGCGTTGAGGTGGCCGGATCGGCCACCGGGGTACGATATCTTGACTGCACCGCATACGGGCCCTTCGCCTTCGCCCTCGCCTTCCCCTTCACCCTCGCCTTCGCCCTCACCTTCGCCCTCGCCTTCGCCTTCCCCCTCGCCTTCGCCTTCGCCCTCGCCTTCCCCTTCGCCTTCGCCCTCGCCTTCCCCTTCACCCTCGCCTTCACCCTCACCTTCGCCTTCGCCCTCACCTTCGCCTTCGCCCTCACCCTCACCTTCGCCCTCGCCGCCGCCGTCATCATAGACGACAGTCGCGCCGCGAGCCGCCAAAGCGGGAATATCGACGTTCAAGGCGGTCTGGCTCAAGGGATTTCCGATAAGATATATGAGGTCGCCGTCCCCTATGCCCGCATTGTCGACGAGGGCACTGATGTCGGCTATTTGGTTGTTGTTGAGCCACACTATGTTCAGGTTGGTGAGCGATGCCAACGCACTGATATCCACTATTTCGTTGTCGTTTAAGCTCAGCGTAATCAAATCCGTGCAGGCTTCCAGCCCACCGAGATCCGAAACACCCGCCCCCATAACAACCAAAGACACCAAGCCCACCCCCAGTATGTCGGTTTCGTATATGTTGCCAGACGACTTGCCTATCGCCCCCCTGACAGCGGCCTCGATGGCGGGATCACTGAACGGGATCGCGGTTCCTTCGCCGTCGGCCTGTTCGCATTCCCCATCGTATACGACCAAAACGCCCCGTGCCTCCAGCACGCCAATATCGTTGCAGAGTGCCTGCTGGCTTAACGTGTTGCCGCCCAAGTTAACTTCATCCCCGTCGGCAATTCCTACGTTGGTCACAATCGGCGCAATATCGGCGATTTGGTTGTCGCCAGGATCAAGAACTTCAAGCGTCACAAGGTCCTCGATTGCCGATATGTCGCTCACCACATTCCTGCCCATGTAAAGCTGCGTAAGTTGCGGCATATCCGACAAACACGCGACATCCGCGATTGCGTTCTCTGAGAGGCGCAGGGACTTCACGTTTCCAAGCGCCCCGAGTGCCGAAATGTCGCTTATGGCATTTCGCGCTGCGTCCAGATACGTCAGATTGGATAACCAGGCCAGGGCGTCGATCTGCTCGATCTGATTTGCTCGGACATCCAGCAGCCTGAGGCCGATCAACGAAGACAGGGGCGAAACATCGCTTACGGCGTTATCCGCTAGATACAGCAGCGTCAGTTTGTCAAGTCCCGCAAGCGGCGACAGATCGCTTATAGCATTCCTTTCGAGCCTGAGGCAGGTCAGGGCCGTCAGTGAAGCCAATGCCGAGATATCACCAAGCCCGTTATCGCGCAGATCGAGATTTGTGAGGTATTCCAGGGAGGCAAGGGGCGAGATATCCGCAATATCGTTCCCCGGCAATTCGAGCACGAGAAGCGTCGTTAGGGAGGTGAGCGGCGCGATATCTGCGATTGCGTTCCTACCCAAATACACTCGCTTCAGCCGGCTTAATGCGGCCAGAGGAGCTATATCGCTTACGGCATTGCCCTCAAGGTCCAAATGTTGGAGATCAGCGCAGTACTCCAGGCCGGAGATGTTTTGAATCGCCGCGTTCTGAGCGATAAGCGTCGTGAAACCAACGCCGACGACATCTTGGTATTTGATGTCCCCGTATAGTCTACCGATCTCGCTGCGAACGGCTGCATTGAGACCTGCGTCGGGTATTAACACGTGAAACTCCTCGGGCTCGGCGCCTTGCCCGATGCCATCACACGCCGCGTGGGCGCTAAAATCGCTCGGCGCAAAGTTTTCCGGGACCCCCGTTCCTGCGGAGAGTCCCACAAGGGGCCGGGACCATGCCAATGCGCTCCCGGCGTCAAGCCACGTTATCCGAATGACCCCGTCGCGAAACAGCTCGATTTGGAAGGTGACCATGCCGTTCCAGAAAGCATCAGGAACGTTGCTAAAGGTTACAGCCGCCCTGTCTAGGTATATGCCATACGTGATCGTCCCAAACCAAGTCGGGTCGAGATTCATGAAACAACCCGAGATCCGCGGCAATGAAAAATGGCTTTCCAACGACGCCGAATAGGCGCTATCGCCCCGCACAAAGGTCAGATACCCGTTGCTGCCCACGTAAAAACTGCTGTATTCGACCCCGTAGAGCGATACCGGAAATGGCAGCCGCACAAATCTCGAATCGTTGTCGCTCAGGGAGAGCACCGTTTGCTCTGTCGGATCGGCCCCCAGTCCCTGCGGAGTTCACGCAGACGCTGTAGTAACTCTTAGGGTCGCCGGGGGTAAACACCAGGCTCGTATAGTCGAGGTCAAAGGCGCCCTCGCCAAAATGTTCGGTATAGTAGTTCGGCATGCTTACGCGAAGCGTGATCTGACGGGTCTGGCTCATGCCATTTGCCACGTTCGTGAAGGTAATCGTCGCAACGTATTCCCCCGGGGCAAGCAGTTCCGCGTTTGCATTCAGACACACGTCGACGGCCGTAGCCGCCTTCGAGGCCAAGGTGCCGCCCGAACTCGACATATCGAGCCAGTCCTGATCCGTCTCGGCGAACCACTCCAAGGCCGTCTGACCCGCGTTGGTCAATACAAACTGTCGGCACTCAGTGAGAAACGGCCCGCCAGACTCGCCCCAGATGATCCCGTCCGTTTCGGGAGCCACCTCGAAAGCAAAAGGCATGAAGGCCTCCTCGACGGCGTACACCTCGTCAAAGACAACGATTGGCTCGTTGGTATACGATAAGCGGATATAGCCGTCTTCGCCCCAACTCACGCCCCAACTGTTCTTGATGATCCAGTACCCCTCTGTATCGTTGTAGCCCACCAAGACCACCGCATGGGTGGCCCAAGGCCCCGGGGAAGTGACGAGTATGCCGCCGGTATACGACGGCCACTCGCTCGCGTCCAGAGCGATCGCCAACGGTCCGTAGTCCACCAGCGCCTGTTTGTACGCCGCCGCGGTATTGGTCACATGGTTGTAACCACTTATGTGGGCCGCGGTGTCTTGCCAGTCCTCACACAACTCGCATGGCGATTCGCCGACGTAAGGGAAGCAGCTTTCGTCCGTGACCCCGGGGTCGATGATGTACTCGAGAGCCAAATCATGCCACCCCCCGCCACAGTCTCCCGGGCAGTCGCACGAGACAAGGTGCTGCTCGGACAAGTCATAGTCGAGATCGGGACGGTTGTAGTCTAAGTTGAGGTTCGCCTCGACGGCGCCGACGGCCGAGAAGGCCCAGCAGCTTCCGCAAGCGCCTTGATCCCTGATCGGGGTAACCCAGTCCTGACCGTTATAGTCGCGCCAGTCGAATGAAGCGGGCGGCTGTGCCGGACTGCCAGCGATCTTCTCAAGATGCTCGGGGGCGCCCGCGCCCGGCGGGGCGGTCAAGCCGTTTTTGCCCCCCTGGCTCGCCTGACTCCCCCACGACTGCCACTCTAATAATGGCTCCCCGTTGCGTTCCATGAGCTCGAGCAACGGCACTTCTTCCTTGTCGGGGCCTCTGGAAACACATATTGCGTACTCTTCAACGTAGCCGTCTCGATCTATGCGCTCCGTACTTATATCGTAGCCGTGTTGGGCCGCGTACGAATACTCCTGGCCGACCTTTCCCTTGAAGAAGTCCCACGCGTCGAACTCGATGCCGGGGGCCACAACACAGATGCCCTTTTGCCCATCCGGCGTCTGGACAATCTCGTAGGTGTACCCCAGTTGTCTGCAGTATAGGGCCGCGGGATTTGGCGCGTTGAGGCCGGGCGGCGGGGTCTCGGCCACGCCCGCGCTCGAATCGCCCCACCCCTGCCCAGGCCGACCCGCAACTGCCGCCAAAAAAACCAGAAAGGCCCCCCGGACGATCATCGCGCATCCCGCCTGTGAATGCGGGCGTTTCTTGGACACCGGTCTCTCATTCGACATAGTCACGGTCCTCCTGATAAGAACTCCGCGTTGGCTAAGGAATGCGACGCACGGCCTGCTTCCCACAGGGGCCGTCTAATGAGCAAGAGGCGAAGCCAACGCCAGATACCCGTCCCCGGCTCTTCCTCTCTTGCGCCGTGTCGGCAACAGCGAGTGGCTCGCTGCACCCACGCACGTACGCCATTCTATCACAAGTTTGCTGTCCGCTACACATATCTCTGACGGTGCCGGGTATTATCTGTGCCGCCGATTGCCCGCAAAATCGGGCATCGTTGGCCGCATCGAGAACACCCTCCCGGCGCTACCGCGTCGGCATGTCCGCTCTGGGACGGCCCCCACGGTTCCAATAGAAGGGCAACGCCAACCGGGAAAATGCCGAATCTTTTTTGCGTTCCGACGCACCCGGGCTCGGATGTTCAATCCCTAGTCCGGGAGCCCAGGGCTTGCTTTCAGCACGTTATCGTGCTAGCTTCTAGGATATGGAAAGCCCCGGCCTGTGTTCGGCGGCGGTTGGCTCCGGCGTTTGGCGTCTCTCTGCTTCGCCGGCCCCTGTGGTCCGCCGGAAAGGTTGAGAATCAGGCCGTTCCCGTGCGTTTTTCGTACCATGAGGTCGCGGCTGGGGGCCGTGCCCTATTTCACGAGCGGGGCTTGGCCGGCAAGCAAGTTCGCGAAGGCGCGGATTACTAGGTGACGCTTGGTTGCGTCCTGGGGTATCGGTTCTGCGAAGCCGTGTTCTCGAGGGGATAAGAATATCCGCGCAGTGAGGAGGGGAAACCATGAGACGGACCACGTTATTACTGGCATTGCTGGCCGTTTGCGCGCCGTTGGCCGCGGCGCAGGAGGTGCTGAGCTATCGGGATCTCGTTCAACGGCTTACGGATCTCAAGGGGCTGGCGGTGCTGCCGGCCCCGGGCGAACAATGCGCCCAGTGGTCGAGCTATGACCGCGCGAGCGTATATGACGATGTGGCGCGCAAGTACGTTGCCTGGGAGGCAAACGGCGACGGCGATAAGTACATTCGCGAGGAAGACGGCCAACTCGTTCTGGCCGAAATGGAGGGGCCGGGATGCATTTGGCGCATCTGGTCGGCAAGGCCGGGCGGCGGCCGCGTGCGCATCTATCTGGACGGCGCCGCCGAGCCGGCGGTCGATCTGCCGTTCAAAGGCTACTTTGACTGCACCAACGAACCGTTTACGCGCCCTGCCCTGGTGCATTACACGGCGAGCGGCGCAAACAATTACGTGCCTATTCCCTACCAAAAATCGTGCAAGATAACCGCTGATAGGAATTGGGGCGCCTACTATCATTTCACGTACGCGACCTTTCCCGAAGGCACGCAAGTCGAAACGTTCGCCCGCCGCTTGAGGCCCAGAGATCGGGAAGCGCTCGACACGGCGAACGACATCCTGAGCAACTGCGGTACGGACCCTGCCGGACGACGAAACCTCGCTAAAACACTGCAGGTGAAGACAACCGTTGACCCGGGTAAGACAACCACGGTTGCCGAATTCGAGGGTCCGCGCGCGATTACGGCTATCCGCGTCAAGCCGTTTCTGCCGGACCCGCCGGCCGATCGCGCGGTGCTCCGGCAGTTGGCGTTGCGCATCACGTGGGACGACGATGCGGAACCGGCCGTGTGGGCGCCGCTCGGGGATTTTTTCGGCACCGCGCCCGGAACGAACCACTACCAATCTTTGCCCCTGGGCATCACCGAGGACGGCTGGCGGTATTCGTACTGGTACATGCCCTTCGAGAAACGCGCCGTGGTCGCGCTCGACAACGACAGTTGCGTCCCGCAAACCGTTGAGTTCGAGATTACGCATACGCCGCTTGTCAAACCGCGCACCAACGTCGGCCGGTTCCACGCCAAATGGCACGCCGACGCATTTCTGCCGCCCGAACCCGAGCGCTGGATCGACTGGCCCATGCTCAAAACCGAAGGAAGGGGCCGGTATTGCGGCGTGATGCTCCACGTTTGGAACCCCAAGGGCGGCTGGTGGGGCGAGGGCGACGAGAAATTCTTCGTCGACGGCGAGAAGTTCCCGTCCACCTTCGGAACGGGCTCGGAGGACTACTTCGGGTACGCCTGGTGCAACCCGACGTTGTTCGAGAACTGCTACCACAACCAGACCATCTCGAACAACAACAAAGGCCACGTGTCCGTAAACCGGTGGCATATCGGCGACAACGTGCCGTTCCAGCGATCGTTCGAGGGCTGCATCGAGAAATACTGCGCCAATGAGCGGCCCACCCGGTACGCCTGCGTCGCCTACTGGTACCTCGCGCCCGACGGCACGGATCGGTACGAGCCGGCGTCCGTCGAGGAACGAATGAATTGGCCTGAACCGGAGGTCTACCGCGCCGAAGGCGCCGTCGAGGGCGAATCGCTCGAAGTGTTTGCCAAGACCGGAGGAATCACGCTCGCGCAACGCCTCGATCCCTATGAAGGCGAATGGAGCGGCAACACCCAGTTCTGGTGGTATGACAACCAGCCCGGCAACATCCTCGATCTGCTCGTGCCCGTCGACCGCGACGGCAAGTACCAGATCACGCTTAGGCTCACAAATGCCCCCGACTTCGGCGTGGTCCAATTCTACTTCGACGGCGAGAAACTCGGCGAGCCAATCGACCTATATCATCCCCGCGTAACGCCTGCCGCACCAAAAATAA
>DUZM01000096.1 GCA_013349485.1 Candidatus Hydrogenedentota bacterium
GGGGCTCAAGAATAGGGCCTCCCTTTCGATGAGCCGCATTAGGCCATCCCATCGCAGGGAGCCGGCGATGATGACCGGAGGCAGAAGGACGCCGCCCATCAGAATGATCATGCCAACATAACTGAGTGCGAGCGCCAGGGCCGTTCTACGGACCAGGGTGGAACAGAACAACCCGGCCATGGCGCAAGAGAATACGGTCACGAAAATAACCGCAAAGGAGGCCGCGATTTGCACCCAGTCGACGCCCACTAGGAAAAGCACCGAGCCGAGCACCGGCAACACAGCTATTACGAGCAGCAGGAAGAAACCAACCGCATTGAGCAGCTTGGCCAGCACGATGCTGGAACGGGGTATGAGGGTCATATCGAGCAGGTCGAACGTCTCGCGGTCTTTCTCGACGGTGATGGCCGTTCCCGTCAGGCCGGGAATGAACAACGCGCACGCGCCGAGCAACGACATCGATACCGCTATAAGCAAGTACTCCGTGGCCATGCCCGCCCGCGCGAAGTTTACGTCCCGCGGCCAAACGGCCACGACCAACAGCGTAACGAAGCCTACCACAAGGACCAAACAAACGAATGAACGGACGCGGCGCAGATTCGTAAGCAATTCACGGCGTACAAGCGCCGTGGTGGGAAGCAATGCCCGCATTGTTTGGAGCCCTTTCTGCTAGTGCCGCACCCGGATTCGTGTTGGTTGCCCCCCCACTCGCTCTCGTGCTTGTCCGTCGTGCTCGTCCATCGTGTTTCGATCATGATTTCGAGCACGAGCACGAACACGCTGGGGGCGGGACGGAGTATGTCGCAGTATTTGCAGAGTCATGTACTCAAAGCCCCCCTTTGGTTACATGGAGGAACACATCCTCGAGCGTGCCTTTGTCCTGTTCGAAGAACACGATCTTGACGCCGGCGCCCACGAGACGGTTATGAAGCTCGCTGATGCCTTCGCGACCCAGATTGGACTGCATCTGGAACTCGTTGCCCGAGCGGTCGACGTTGGCGATGCCGGGCGTTTGTCCGAGAATTCTCGCGGCCGCGTCGCCGCCGTCGAGCACGACGAGGCGGATCTCGTTCACTTGCCTGACGTTCGCCAGGATCTCGCGGAAGTCGCCCGCAGCAAGGATCTTACCGTGTTCGATAATGCCGATGCGGTTGCACATGTCGCCCAACTCGGCGAGAATGTGTGAGGAGATGAAGATGGTTTTGCCCATGTCGCGCAATGCCTTGAGGAGTTCTCGGATCTCGATGCGCGCGCGCGGGTCGAGGCCGCTGGCTGGCTCGTCGAGCAGGAGGACTTGCGGGTCGTGGATGAGCGTTTTCGCCAGGCAGCACCGCTGCTTCATGCCTCTCGAGAACGCGCTCACGTAATCGTCGGCTTTGCTCGATAGGTCGGTGAGTTCGAGGACGTCGTCGATGATGCCCTTGCGTTTCTTGCTCGGGATCTTGTACGCCGCACCGAAGAAGTCGAGGTACTCGCGCAGCCGCATGCCGTCATACACGCCGAACGAGTCCGGCATAAAGCCGACGATGCGTTTGATCTCGAACGGTTTTCTGGTGACGTCGATGCCATTGACCTTTGCCTGGCCAGCCGTCGGTGCGAGCAACGTTGCCAGGATGCGGAGCGTGGTCGTTTTGCCGGCGCCGTTGGGGCCGATGAATCCAAAAATGTCCCGCTCGTTTATGGTAAGGTCGATTTGGTCCAGGGCGAGGAAACTCCCGTACTTCTTCGTCAGGCCAATCGTCTCAATCATCGCCATATCGAGAACCCTCCCACTGCGTTGCGTTTGTGTCCACCTGATACTCTGCCGCGCGCGGAGACCATAAACGTGCCCGCAACGCGCTCGTCGTCCACACGCAAGCCGCGCTGCCACCCAGACGAGCGGCCGAGCCCAACAACCCATCATTTTCGCACGGCGCCTCTGTGCCTGTTTGATACGCCCAAAGTTGGCCGCGAACCACACCCTGTTGCTCGTCGTAGACATCGCCTATGTCCGTTATTCGATAGGTAATCTTTACAATTTCTCCTTCATCTTCCTGCCGGGCATCGGTACTCTCGGGCTCTTTTGCAGACCATTTTACGGTCTTCTCTGCAGTGCGCTCATTCAGGGCCAGACAGAGTGCATAGTCCTGCTTTGGCCGCCACTCGATGTCGATGGCTATCTCACCGCCGCTGCCGGGCAGCAACCAGGGGGGTACGGAAACCGCGAACCCGTTAGGCTCGAACAACGCCAACGGAAGAGGAACCGCCTTCCCCCCCCGTTGCTCGGCGGGTTGAACGACCAGGGACGTCCACTCGTCGGTATCGAAGCGCGTCTCGATTTCCACCTCGGCCACGAGCAGTGTTTCGTTGATCTTTTTGGCGGCCGGTTTGTCCAAGGTCGGGTCGGTTGCCACGGATCCCTTGAGCCACCCGCACAAATAAGCGCCGTGGGTTCTCCTCACCGATTCGCCCCCGCCGACGTTTGGGGCGCCGAAGCGGCCAGGGGTCTGCCAAGAGGAGAACAGCGTCCACGCGAAACCCTCTCGGAATTGTCCGAGGTGCATGTCGGAGTAATATCGTCCGGGGCGCCAACGAGCCGTCCCGCCGCGCGAGAACCGCGTCCATCCGTTGTATTCGTCGGTAAGACTATCGAGTTCATGCGGTGAGACCGAGACGTCGAAATCGTCTCGCGACCTTTTGACGCGGCAGAACTGGCCGTTCATCACGAGGAAGGGATTATCGAGGCGCAGGCCGGTCTCGTTTCTCAGCGTACCGTTGAGTCCGTCGGCGTCGTAGATGAGTTTCCCGGAAATGCCCCCGTTAAGGCGGACGGGGCTCTCGGCAAGTATGAACCGCATGGTCCCGGATTTCACCCGAAATCCCGTCACGTTCGCGGGACTTGCCTGGGTCGCGGTGAACGGTCGCTCCGACGTCGCGCGGTCGCGTCCCCGCACCGAGCCGATAGCCCGTACATCGCGGATCAACGCGAATTCACGGTCCAGTTCAAGCGCGAAGTACGAGGTCGGCCTGGGCAAAATGCCGATGATGCTATGAAGCGCGCCGCCACGAGCGTTCCTCGGCAGGGCTACCACGTTCACTTGCTCGATCTCTGTCCCGCCGGCAAGGCCGACCGTGCCGAAGGCCACGGCATAGGCCGTAAAGCCCAATGAGAAAAGCACCAGGAAGACCCAGAACAACTCGCGCCGCTTAAGTAGGCTGCACGCGGCCCAGTTTAACGCGATCCCGACGACGAAATAAGCGAGCAAGTAGGTCAGCACCGTCCAGCGCGACGCAATCTTTATCCCGGATAGCAGCGGCAGCGCGTCGGCACAGACCTCGGTTGCGGCGCCCAGATTGAACCGTTCGGACGAATCCCGCACCGTCATGAGATATTCCCATAGTGCGAGGTAGCCGGGGCAGTTCTGGAGGGCGCGGCTCATCCCGTCGACGCCGAGCGTGGCGACGAAGCCGCGTCCGAGCGGCTTGAGCGCCGCTAAGGTTTTGTCCTTGCCGAGTTTCATAGCCGCCGGGTCTTGCGGCAACAACTCGCTTAGGAGGCACTCCCGCCATTCTTTCGCGCCCCGGGTCCCGTCCTCGCCGAACACCGCGGCGGCGAGGTCGGATTCTTTGATAGTCTCCGTTGCGCCAATGGCGACGCCCGCAAGATCCTCGACCCAACTGCCCCGGTATGCCCTTGCGTTGACGCCCGTGCAGACGACCAATACACCGCCCGCTTCGACATAATCCCGCAACAGGCGGCGGTGCCGCTCTGCGATTCTCGACGGATCGATATCGCCGAGTATGACCACATTGAATGGATCGTAACACTGCGGAAAGTCGGCCAACGCGCCGAGTTCTTCCGTGCCCAGGTTCTCGCGGTGTACCCGCCGCTCGTCGTCGCCCGCCCCGACGATGCGGTAAAGGAACCCGAAGTCACTAGGCTCCTCGGTGAGGACCAAGGCCATAAGGTCGCTGGGATCGATGGCCCGGGCGTTGTCGTAGTAGGCCGGAAACGGGGTGGCGGCACGGCCGTTGTCATACAGTTGCGCTTCGAGGCGGTTGGCGAAGCCCAGTGCGCAATAGAGGCGAAACCGCTTTCTGGAGGCCTTTGGGCTTTCTGCAGGGACACGATAGATAGGGCTTGTGAGCTGCTCCATCGCGTCGTAGATGCGCACCTCGATGTGGCCGGACACATCATACGCGTCGTTCTTCACGAAGACGTCCACCGGGACCCACGCCCCTTCGCGATAGGCCGAATTGTAATGCACCGTTAGGTCAACGGTGATCTCATCGTCCGGCTCATCCTGAGCCCAAACCGCCCCGGCCAGACCCAGACAGAGGATCAAGGCAATAACGCGTGGCGCCGGCAAATCAGGCCCTCCCGCAGAAGTATCGACTCGCTACCGCACTGATCTTGTTAATGATTCCACGAAACGCCAGGGTTTCCGTGTTCGACGCGCCACCTCGGGCCGCCTTGCCATTGATACTGGCAATGCCGAATCGCACGCTCATCCGTCTTATGAATATCGGCAAGACGTTCGCCGCGAGCGCTGCCGTGCCGGGAATGAAGCTCGGCGCTATCCGCTTCAGGCCTTGCGGGCCGCGTAGGCTATCGTTTACTTGCTCCCACACCTCCGATTTCGGTTTCAAGACGCCACACACCACCATATTAGACATTACGCCGCCGACGTGCAAGCCCCTCCACGCTTATGCGCTCTCACACCCGCTTCGATCAAAAAAATACTCGTTATACCGCCGTTTTCCTGTCGGTTTGCTCGCGAGCCCGTTTCTCGACAAAGATGTGCAGCACGGCGATGTCCGTCGGCCGGACGCCGGGGATCCGGGCCGCCTGACCGAAGTTGGTCGGCCGCACTTGGTTCAGCCGCTCTTTGCATTCTTGGGGCAGACCCGGGACCGCGAAATAGTCCAGGTCGTCGGCGAGCCGGCGCGATTCCGCCCCTTTGAACCGCTCGATGTCGCGACGCTGCCGCTCGAGATACCCGTGGTATTTGATCCGTATTTCGATTTGCTCGGCCACTTCGGAACTGAGTGACCCCGTCTCCGGCAACACGTTTAGAAGAGCGTCATACGTGAGCCTTGGGCGCCGCAGAAGCTGTGCGGCCGATTGGGGCTCATTGAGCGGCCCCTCGCCGAGGGCTGCCAAGAACGCGTTCAGGTCGGCCGAGGGCGCCAATCGCGTTCCTTCGAGGCGCTCGATTTCCGCGTGAACCTGGTCTTCCTTGGCCCGAACACGTTCGAGGAATTCGTCGCCCGCAATGCCGTATCGCGCCAAGCGGACGTCGGCATTGTCGTGGCGCAGGTGCAAGCGGTACTCGGCACGCGACGTAAATAGCCGATACGGCTCGAGCACGCCCCGGGTCACCAAGTCATCGACCATCACCCCGATGTACGCCTCGTCCCTGCCGAGGTACAGCGGCGGGCCGCCGTCCACGTATCGGACGGCGTTGAGCGCGGCGAAAATTCCTTGGCCGGCGGCTTCTTCGTAGCCCGACGTGCCGTTGATCTGTCCCGCGTTGAACAGCCCTCGAATACGCTTGGTCTCGAGGGTGGGTTTCAATTGCGTAGGGGGCACAAAATCGTATTCCACGGCGTAGCCGGGCCGTATGATCTCGACCGCGTCGAGTCCCGGCAACGTACGCAGATACGCAAGTTGCACATCCTCGGGGAGGCTCGTGGATAGGCCGTTGACGTAGACCTCCGCCGTGTTCAGCCCTTCGGGTTCGAGGAACACGACGTGCCGGTCTTTGTCGGGGAACTTCATTACTTTGTCCTCGATGCTTGGGCAGTAGCGTATACCGACCCCATCGATTTTCCCGGAAAAGAGCGGCGATCTATCAAGGTTGGCGCGGATAACCTTATGGGTGTCGTCGTTGGTGTACGTAATCCAGCAGGGGACCTTGTTTGGATTGAACCCCTCGATGGGTGTCGAGAACGAGAACGGCCGGGGCGCCTCGTCGCCGAGTTGCACGGCCATGGCGGTCGTGTCGATGCTTCGACGGTGTACGCGGGGGCACGTGCCCGTTTTGAGGCGGCCCACCTCGAACCCGAGTCGGCGATACGCGTCGCTCAATCCTGCGGCCGGCGGCTCGCCCGCGCGGCCGCCCGGCACTTCGACCATGCCGAAATGCAGCAGCCCGCGCATGAACGTGCCGGTGCAAACAATCACGGCCCGCGCCGTGATCTCGGCGCCGACGGAGGTGCGGACGCCGCGGATCATGTCGTTCTCGACGACCAGGTCGTCCACGAGCAGTTGTTTCATAACCAGGTTGGGCGTGCTCTCGCAAACAGCTTTCATGGCGTACTGATAGGCCACGCGGTCGGCCTGGGCCCGCGGCGAGTGGACGGCGGGCCCCTTGGATCGGTTCAGCATCTTGAATTGGATGCCCGTCCGGTCGATGCACCGCCCCATCTCGCCGCCCAAGGCGTCGATCTCGCGCACCACTTGCCCCTTGGCCACGCCGCCGATGGCCGGGTTGCACGACATCCGCGCAACGGTGTCCATATTGATCGTCGTCAGCATGGTCCGGTGGCCGGTCCGCGCGCACAACAGCGCCGCTTCGACGCCGGCATGACCGCCGCCAACCACTATTACGTCAAAATCAGGCTTCATAAATCCAAGTGTAGCATATCACGCGCGCGCTCCTCTTGCTCTTGCTCCTATTCGTGTTTGCAATCCAACAATCGGAATCGAAGACCGTTACACCGGGTTGCATTCACAGCGCAACTTGTGATGCTCGAGCTAGGCCTCAACCCCGTATTACGCTCTGTGTTTGTCTGTGTTCGTCCGTGTTTGTCGGCGTTCCTGATTAAAGAATACGAGTAATAGGAGGAGCACAAGGGGGAATACAGAACGGCAGCAAGGCGCCGGATGGCTACAAGGCCCAGGATTCGTCTTCGGGTTCGACCACTTTCTCTTGGCGGCGGATAAATGCTGTGGGGTCTTCGGTGCGCGGAACGTCTGTGATGGCCTGGGCTTCGTCCGTGCCGAACATGGCGGCGTAATCGCCGTGAAAACCGTCACAGATGTCTTTGGCCGAACAGCGGGTGCAGACTTCACAAAACGTGTATTGGAGGTCGATTCGGGTTCGCGCGACGGCTTCTCTGCGATACCAGAACGCCTTGCCGAGCAAAAGTTGCCCGGCGCGGGCAAGCGCCCGTTGGCCCAAGAAGCACACGCGGCTCTTGATAGGGTGTGCCTCGGCCCAGTCGCGCAGCCGGGCATGGTCTTGGCGCCATACGAACCGCCGCGCGCCCCGGCCCAAGCGATAGGGCGGCGAGAGGCCGCCGTCGCGCGTCAGTTGCGGCGTCATCATGGTCCACAGCCAGCTCTGGTAGTCCCACTCATGGGTGTCGTAGGAAAGCTGCTGAAAGTTGTAGAAATTTTTGCGGTGCCGCGGTTGCGCAACGCACAAGGGGATGTATCGCACGTTAGTCTCGACGCCCGCGGCCTCGAGTAGGTCAATGGCCTCGGCCAATCTCGGCGCCAGTTCGGCGTACCGGGGCACGTTCGCGGTGGTCCGGACGCCGGTGCGCTGGTCGCCGAAATCGTTGTGAGCGATGTAGTTAACCGCGTTGGCGCCGCACCCGATGGCCTTGTGGGCGATGGCCGCTAAGAACGGCACACTCTGTTTTGTCATGGTACAGTTGAACCGCACGGGAATGCCGGCGCGCCGCATGTGCTCGATAGCGGCCACAGTCTTGTCGAATGCGCCTTTCCGGCCTACGACTTCGTCGTGGGCGGCGCCGATCCCGTGGAGGCTCACAAGGAAATCGCGAATGCCCGCGTCGCGGTACGCCTCGACGCGGCCAGGTTCGGCAAGCACCAGCCCGTTCGTGATCAAAGTCGGGTAGAGCCCGATTTCGCGGCAATATCGCACCAATTCCAGGATCTCGGGATAGAGGGTCGGTTCGCCGCCCTGGATGTCCACGGCGGTGTTGCCGTAGAAACGCCGGAGGATTCTGCAGATGGCCTTGGCCTTGTCAAGTCTCAAAAACGCATGTTCCGGGTGATCGGCATCGCCAATCCGCTGAATGAAATAGCAGAAAAAACAACGGAGGTTGCACGTTTGGCCGAGCCAAATCACGCCGCGCCGCGTCAGGACGCGTCTCTTCGTCTTCCGAAAGATCTTGACGGATGCGTCAGAATTGTGCGTTTCGTGTGCCGGGTGCGACATTCGATGTGCCTAATCCGTTTGGCGTTGCTCGCTTTGCTGTCGGACGACAACCTTTCCGACGAAAAGGCTGTGCCGGCCTTTGTCAAAATGCAGCTTGCCGATTCCAGGTGTGCACAACGCCTGCAACACGCGGCTGTTAAGGTGGCAATCGGTATTCAACGCCGTCATGCGGAAAGGCGCCACGCCGACCCGCGTCGGATCGGCTGCGACTTCCAGGGCGACGCTCGGAAATTCCTTACACGTTGCAGTGATCCGCGCGCCGGGTGCATAGTCTCTGTTGACGTGCCGCCAGTCTTCTTGATGCGGATCGATATCCGGAAACACGCCGGACTCGCGATCCGTTTCCCAGCAGACGTAGACGGGCCGCAGGCCTACGGAAACGTGGTATTCTTCGATGTCGATCGGTTCGAGCGTCTCGAGCCAGATTGCGAGGCGGAGACCGTCATCGGCCAATTCGAGTTCCCAGTGTTGCCGGAAAGGAAACCGGCGCGATTCGCCGCTTGCTTCGACGCGACCGCCAGAGCGCGCAATGCGGTGCCATTGGAGGCCGGTGCTGTCGTTCCAGAGGCCCCCGATGAGAATCGAGGCGTAAACGCGCAGCGGCGACGTCAGTTCGGCGCCGCCGTAAGCGAGGGCGACCCCCCCAGACTCGAATCGCGCCGAGAACGCGCCCCGCTCGAGCGTAAACTCGTCTCTCCGGGCGCGGACCCGCTCGAGTACGGCCCCCGCCGTCATGTCGAAGCGAATGGACACCGTCATCAACTCGTGTCGGCCGGGTCGAAACGTGCGCGCATCCTCGGGCAGACGCGCCCCGGCCTGCAACAACCGGCCGCCGTTGACGTAATCGGTGTTACTCCATTGAAGACGGAGGTAGGGCGTTTCGGATTCCAGTTCGATGAGCACCGGCGGCAACGTCGAGTCTTCATCGGGGAGCGCGCCGGCCTCGCGGCACGCCGCATCCGGCGCGACGACGACGGTCCAGCTCAGGTCGCCGGGGAGGATTTCGGGAAAAGGGCCCGCGAGGCGGCCGTAGGTCCACCGAACATATCCGCCCCGCAACATGAGATTCGCGTCGAAGGCCTCGATGGTAGTCTCGCGTTCGCACTCGATGGCGATGTGCCAGGTGAGCCGATCGCCGTCGAGCCGGAACCGCCAATCGTGGACGACAGGCAGCGAGGCCATGCGCCCCCGGAATGCGCCGGCCTCGGGCGCCCGCTCCGCAACCTCCCACGCGTCGTTGGCGGAACTGTACGTCCGACCCGACGACTCGATCGTGACATAGAGGCCGGCAGCGCCGCTCACTTCCCGTTCGCCGTGGAACAAAGACAGACATCCCTGGGCCAAAACGACCTCGTTTTCCCCCTGACACACGGCGTGCAGGGCCCTTGTCTGCTCGACTTGACGCAGATACCGCTGGATCGTGGCTTGCGGCGATTCCCCGGCCATCATCCGGCCTTCGCGCAGCAGGATTACGCGATCGCAGAGGGCGTTGACGATGCCCAAATCGTGCGAGACGAACACGATGGTCTTCCCTTGTTCTTTCAGTTCACCGATGCGCTGGCGGCATTTCCGTTGAAACGCTTCGTCGCCGATCGAGAACACCTCGTCAACCAGAAAGACCTCGGGGTCGGCGTAGGCCGCCACCGCAAACCCGATGCGCAGGTACATGCCGCTCGAATAAATGTTGATGGGGTCATCGATGAACTCGGCGATCCCCGAAAACGCAACGATCGCGTCGAAGGCCGCGTCCACTTCCGCGTGCGTCATGCCGAGGATGCGCGCATTCAAATAGATGTTTTCGCGTCCCGTGAGCAGCGGATGAAACCCGGCGCCCAACTCGAGCAACGACGCCACGCGCCCGTAGAGACGGACATGGCCCGAGGTCGGCGTCGTTACGCCGGCCAGAATCTTAAGGAGCGTGCTTTTCCCCGAGCCGTTGGCGCCGATTATGCCGAGCGATTCGCCCGCGCCAACCGCAAACGTTATGCCCTCGAGTGCCTTGATTGTCTTGTGGCGCCGTCTTCCGAGGAGCGTTCGCGCGCCGCCCCAGCGAAACAGGGCGGGCGGGCCGCCGCGCAGCCGGTATTCCTTCGAGACGTTGTCCACATCGATGATGGCCATTAGATGTAGTCCGCCAACACGGGCGCGTGGCGTCGAAACACGGCGCCCCCAAATACAAGCAACACCGCAGCAGTCAAAGCAGGCCAGAGCAACAGGCCCAGGTCGGGCGACTGATTGTAGAAGATGGCCTCTCGGTATGCCGCGACGAGTCCGGCCACCGGATTGGCCAAGTACAGCCGGAAAAGGAAAGACGTCGAGCCGAGCCGGGAAGACACGGCGTCCAGATGGTAGATTACCGGTGTCATGTAGAACGCAAAAACCAGGGCGATTTCTACGATATAGTGGGTGTCGCGGAAATGGACCTCGGCGCAGGACAGCAGGAGGCCAAGTCCCACTTGCAGCACGAACTGGATCAGGAAAATGAACGGCGTCCACAGGAGTGCGGCGCCGAGCGCCCCGCCAAGGGCCACCCGCACAATAAGGAGCAGCGCGAAACCGATCACGAAATTCACCAGACAGTTCAGCTCCGCCGCGATGGGAATCAACTCCCGAGGGAAATAGACCTTTTTGACGAGGTCGCGGTTCGCCAGCAACGACGTGGTCGCGACGCCCAGCGACGCGCTGAAAAACTGCCAAGGGATGAGGCCGCACAGAAAAAACGGCGCTCTATCAAGCACGCGCCCGTCTCCCGTTTCCGAGATCCGTAAAGGGATGATGTACGTAAACACGAACGTCAGAACAAGCGTTAGCAGCAGCGGTTGCAAGACGGCCCACAAAAGCCCCATCATGGCGTTGCGGTAGCGTACCCGAAGATCTTTCCACACCAGGTCAAAGAGAAGCCCTCGGTACTGGAACACGTCGGGAAACACACGCCATAGCCGGCGCTGGTGACTATCTGAATAGAACGTATGCGCCATGCAAAAGAATCGTAGCACCGCCTTTGCCCGATTTCAAAGGCAGGCCGGAATGGCGGTAACAGTCAGCGTTGCTAATTCTGCGATCAGGAAATATTCGCCTGACAGCCAACAACGACGGCGGCGAAGACCGTGA
>DUZM01000097.1 GCA_013349485.1 Candidatus Hydrogenedentota bacterium
GGAAACCATCATCGAATCGGGCCGCTGGTATCAGATCGAGGTACAGGTCGCCGATTCCCGGGTGGCGTGCTTCCTCGACGGCGAGAGGCTTTGTTCATTTGAAGACGCCGAACTCGGCCGCGGTCGAATCGGCCTGGGAAGCTGGTCGACGGAAGTGCGCTACCGAAACGTCCGCGTGACCCGAGGCGATGAAACGCTTTACGTGCTGCAACCTCGGCCGGTCGAGCCCAAGGATACCATTTCGTCAATGTGGTACAAGAGATCTCCGCACGACGATGACCTGCAGTGCACGTGGGCGAGTGACGACCCACTCAACGGCGATTACTGTCAACGGGTTCATGCCGGGCCGACGGGTGGCGGCATCGCGCAGCAGGGCTTTTCCGTCCAGGGGGGCATCGACTACCTCGGTGCCGTCTGGCTGCGCGGCAACGGCTCGGTCGCAGTAGCGCTGACGGCCGGCGATACGAAACAAGAAAGGCAATTCGAGGTGCGGGAGTCCGCGTGGGTAAAGTACCCGCTCGCGTTTTGTCCTGGCCAATCGGCCGCGGATGGGGAATTGTCGATCACGCTTGAGGGCGAAGGGGAGGTATGGATCGACCAGTGCACGTTGTCGCGAGCGGACACGCCGTACCGCCCTGCCGTGTTCGAGCGCGTGAAGGCCATCCGCCCGACGTTCATCCGGTGGCCCGGCGGCTGCTACGCCGAATACTATCGTTGGAAGGACGGCATCGGCGGGTTGAAGGATCGCGTTACGAAACCGAACTACGTGTGGGGCGGGCTCGATCCGAACCATTTCGGCACACTTGAATTTCTCAAACTTTGTGAAGATGTCGGCGCGGAACCGGTAATTGTGATAAACATCGGTCATCACGAACCGGCGGATGCGCTCGGCGACTACATCCAGGAAGCCCTCGATTGGTTCGAGTATTGCAGTGGCGGAACGGACACGCAATACGGCGCGTTACGCGCCGCGCACGGCTATCCTGAGCGGTACCGCGTCACGTACTGGGAAATCGGCAACGAGACCTGGGGCATGGGCGTCGAGCACTACGCTGAGCGCGCGAGACAATTCGTGGATACGTTGCGCGCAAGAGATCCTTCGCTGAGATTCCTTGTGTGCGGTAGTGCGGGGCATGATCTGGAATGGAACCGGCGCGTCCTCGAACTTGCCGCAACGCACATGGATTATCTGAGCGTGCATCACTATATGGCCGGTTCATTCGAGGCTGAGATGAACGACGGCGCGGCCTATCCGGAGTTCCTCAGAAAGACTGGCGAACTGATCAGGAAATCTGCTAATCCGGCGATCAAGATCGCCGTAACGGAATGGAACCAGCAGTCAATCTCGCTGCGGACGGGGCTCTATGCCGGCATGGTGCTGAACGGCTTCGAGCGGTACAGCGACGCGATTGCCATGTCGTGCCCGGCGCTCTTCATCCGCAAGACAACCGCCCCGGCGTGGAACAACGCCTTCATCAACCACGACGCGCACCGCAGCTTCGTCGCGCCGAACTACGTCGTGATGAAGCTCTACCGCGACAATTACGCCCCGGCACTGATCCACGTGGAGGCGCCGGAGACGCTCAATGTTGTCGCGACGTATGACTCCGGGGCGGAGGAGTGTATTCTCAAGATCGTCAATTCGTCGGCCACCGATGAAGTGTGCGCACGACTTCGCGTCGGCGATAAGTACGTTCGCGGCTTCACCCAGTGGCGTGTTTGGCACGCCGATGTCAATGCCGAAAACTCGATCGAAGACCCGGACAACATACGTGCGCAACGCGCGGTCATCGATTCGGATGCGGCCTCGTTCCCGGCCCACTCGGCTACGGTGATCCGGTTTGCGGCGTCACAGTAGGTGAGCAACGATAGAGGTAGCTTACGCGAGGCGCACGCGCGGCAATGCCTTTCTTAGCGCGAACACTCGCCCAAGACGTCGAGGATTCCTTTGACGGCGTTTTCAAGGCCGATGAATAGGGCCCGTGCGATGATATCGTGGCCGATATTCACTTCCTGAAGACCCCGTATCCGCGCGACGGGGCGGAGATTGCGCACGGTGAGGCCGTGGCCGGCGTGAAACCCGAGCCCGCAGTCGATAGCGTGCGCCGCGGCGGCGCTAAGTCGCTCGATTTCACGCGCCGCGGCATCGCCCGCCGCGTTTGCGTACGCGCCGGTGTGGAGTTCGACATAATCGGCGTTGATCGCCGCGCTTGCGTCGACTTGTGCGCGTTCGGGGTCGATGAACATGCTTACTCTGATGTCTTCGGCGCGAAAACCGGCCACGACGTCAGCCAGCCGATCTTGGTCGCCGGCCACATCCAGGCCGCCTTCGGTGGTGATTTCCTGCCGGTTCTCCGGGACGAGACAAACCGTATGCGGCTTAATGCGCTTGGCTATCGCGGCAATCGCATCCACGGCAGCCATCTCGAGGTTCAGGCGCACATCGAGCACTTCGGCCAGCGTTTCCACGTCTCTGTCCTGGATATGGCGCCGGTCTTGGCGCAGATGCACGGTGATCTGATGGGCGCCTGCGCGTTCGCACGCCCGGGCCGCTTCGAGGACGTCCGGCGCATTGCCCTTACGGGCTTCCCGCAACGTGGCCACATGGTCTATGTTTACCCCGAGTTCGATCATGGCATTAGACCTTCCGTATAGGCCGGCGCGAAGCGGGCGCGCCATTTTCCCTCGTTGCCCGGCGCCAGAGACGCATAACCGGGGCAACCGTACCGCGCGACCGCGGCCGACGCGTCGGTTCGTTTAGAGAGCCCTCAACGCGGCTACCTTCTCAGCGAGTTGATCGGCGATCCGCTCAGCGGCCCGAAGTTCCTCATGCTCGACCATAATGCGAATGATCGGCTCCGTGCCCGACGGCCGGATGACGGCTCGGCCCTTGTCCCCGAGTTCGGCTTCGACCTCTTCGCGGACTTTGCCAAGTTGCTCGGCGGACGGCGCTTTTCGGCCATTGAGCGGGACCTGCCGCCGTGCCTCGGGCATTTGTTGGTAGGCCTTGGCCAGTACCGACAACGGTTGGTCCCGGCCGACCAATGTGGCCAACACGTGTAGGGCCGTTATCAACCCGTCGCCGGTGGTGTTGTGGTCCATAAGCACGATATGCCCCGAGGACTCGCCGCCCAGGTTATACCCCTTTCCGCGCATCGTCTCCACCACATAGCGATCGCCCACCTTCGTCCGGACAACTGCGGCGCCGAACGGCCGCAACGCCCGCTCGAGTCCGCCGTTGGCCATAATGGTCGTCACGACGGTCTTCCGTGCGAGGACGCCGCGCTCGAGCATGTCAATGCCGAGGATGGTGAGCAGCGCGTTCCCGTCCAACAACCGCCCTTCACTGTCGGCCATCACCACGCGGTCCCCGTCGCCGTCAAAGGCGATTCCGAGATCCGCCCGCTCGCGGATCACGCGGGCCCGCATCTCCTCCGGATGGGTCGATCCGCATCGATCATTGATGTTCTTGCCGTTGGGTCGGTCTTCGATGGCGATCACGTCGGCGCCAAGTTCGGACAATGCAAACGGCCCGACTTTATACGCGGCGCCGTTAGCGCAGTCGCAGACAACCTTGAGGCCGTCGAGACGCATGCCTTTGGGAAACGTCGCTTTGGCAAACTCGATGTAGCGCCCCACGGCGTCGTCGATGCGGCGCGCGGTGCCGATTTTCTCCGCAGTTGGGCGCACGTCGTCCACGTCGCCGTCCGACACCAACCGTTGGATCTCATCCTCGACTTCGTCGGGCAGCTTGAACCCGTCGGGGCCGAAAAACTTGATGCCGTTGTCTTGGAAGGGGTTGTGCGATGCGGATATCATGATGGCGCCGTCGCACCGGAGGCTGCGCATGATGTATGACACGCCGGGCGTGGGGAGGGGGCCGACCAAGAGCACTTCGATTCCCATCGAGCAGAGTCCCGCGGTGAGGGCGTTCTCGAGCATGTAACACGATAAGCGGGTGTCTTTGCCGATCAGGATGGTGTGGGGCCGATCCTCTCGCTGAAAAATGTGACCTGCCGCGCGCCCCACCTGCAAGGCCATTTCGGAAGTCATGGGATGAATGTTTGCCACACCCCGTATGCCGTCGGTGCCAAAAAGTCTTTCGCCCATTGCTACCTCATGCAAACGTTGCGCGAAGCGCACTCAGCCGTGTCGTACGACGGCGTCAGTCATTTTGGCGACGCGCGCCATCGCCTTGACGTCATGAACCCGGACACCGTTGGCCCCGTTCTGAATTGCTATGGCCACGGTGGCGGCCGTCCCCTCGATGCGCTGATCGACGGGAAGGTCCAGCACGGCCCCGATGGTGGATTTATTCGACGTGCCCACCAGCAACGGCAGGCCGAACCGCGTAAACGCCTCCAGGCGGCGTAGGATATCGAGATTGTGCGCCACCGTTTTGCCAAAGCCGAATCCCGGGTCGAGCCACACGGCGTTCTCCTTGATTCCTTGCCGCATAGCGAACTCGACGCGCTCCTCGAAGAACGCGCAGATGTCATGCACCACGTCGTCGTATTCGGGGTTGTCCTGCATGGTGCGCGGGGCGCCCCGCATGTGCATAAGGACACATTCGCACCCCGCATCCGCAATCACACCCGCGAGATCCCCGTCGCCGCGCAGCGCCGTGATGTCGTTTACCATCGACGCCCCAAGCGCCAATGCACGCCGCGCCGTCTCAGCGCGGTACGTGTCCACGGATACACGCTTGCCGAGGGCGCTCAATCCCTCGAGTACCGGCAGAACCCGTCTCAGTTCCGTCTCGAGACCCGCCGGTTCCGCGCCGGGACGGGATGATTCGCCGCCTACATCCACGATGTCGGCCCCGTCGGCGAAAAGCTGTTTGGCGTGAGCCAACGCCTTGATGGGGTCCTGGTGCGCGCCGCGGTCGTAGAAGGAGTCGGGCGTCACATTCACAATCCCCATTATGAGGGTCTTCTGACCGGTGTGCTCGACGGCGCTCTGTGCAGCCATTGTGTCCTATGCCGTATCCGGCACCACGTCGCCCGGCGGAACGTCCTTGACTTCGGGCGTGGTTTCCGACGCGGGTTTGCCGCGCGCGACGTCTGCGGGTTTCCGCGGGCCCGCCTTTTCGGTGTCGGCCTGCTTCGCGGGCAGAAGATCTGCGCCGCCGTGCTTGCGGATGATTGCGTCGACCTCCTCGCCCTCGAGCGTCTCCCGCTCGACGAGGGCCTCGGCCAGCGCGGTCAGAATGTCTTTGTGTTTCTCGACCATCGCCCGGGCATCATTGTACGCATTCTCGAGGATCGTGTGAATGGCTTTGTCGACTGCGGAGGCGGTCTCCTCGCTGAAATCGCGCTCGCGAATAAAGTCTCGTCCCAGGAACACCTCGTTATTCGATCCGAACGAAATCGGCCCGAGTTCGCTCATACCCCACTGGCACACCATCGCGTGGGCCAGTTCCATGGCCCGTTTCAAATCGTTTGCCGCGCCGCTGCAGAACTCGTCAAAGACGACTTCCTCGGCCGCGCGTCCGCCCATCAGGACGCGGATCTCCGCCAGACAATAGGGCCGCCACAGGTTGTGCCGATCTTCGTCAGGCAGCATGCTGGTCGCCCCCAACGAGGGGCCGCGCGGGATGATGGTGACCTTGTGTACGGGATCCGCGTCGGGCAGCAATCGACCTACCAGGACGTGGCCGGCCTCGTGGTAAGCGGTGCTGCGCTTTTCCTTGGCGCTTATGACCATGCTTCGGCGCTCCGGCCCCATCAAGACGCGATCCTTGGCGTCTTCAAAGTCCTGCATGTCCACACGCTGTTGGGCTCGCCGCGCGGCGAGCAGGGCCGCCTCGTTCACCAGATTGGCCAGATCGGCCCCCGAGAAGCCCGAAGAGCCCCGAGCAATGGTTCGCAGCGAAACGTCCTCCGCGAGGGGCACGCCGTTGTTTCGCACGTGGATATCGAGGATGGCCTCGCGCCCGGTGATGTCCGGATTGGCCACGACGATCTGCCGGTCGAATCGTCCCGCGCGCAGCAGCGCCTTGTCGAGCACATCCGGCCGATTGGTCGCCGCCATGAGAATGACGCCTTCACTCGTATTGAATCCGTCCATCTCGACGAGGAGTTGGTTCAGGGTTTGCTCGCGCTCGTCGTGGCCGCCGCCGAGTCCCGCGCCGCGCTGACGGCCTACCGCGTCGATCTCGTCAATGAAAATGATGCACGGCGCGTGCTTCTGGCCCTGTTGAAACAGGTCGCGTACGCGGCTCGCGCCCACGCCGACGAACATCTCGACGAAGTCGGAGCCGCTCAGGCTGAAGAAGGGCACGTTGGCCTCGCCGGCCACGGCCCTGGCCAGCAAAGTTTTCCCGGAACCGGGCGGGCCGACCAGCAACACGCCCTTTGGAATCTTGCCACCGAGTCGGGTGAATTTCTTGGGATCTTTGAGGAACTCGATGATTTCTCCGAGTTCTTCCTTGGCCTCGTCCACGCCCGCCACATCATTGAAGGTGACGACTTTGTCGCTCTGGTTGACCATTCGGGCCCGGCTGCGGCCAAACGACAGGGCCTTGTTGCTGCCGCCTTGCATCTGTCGGAGCATCACGAACCAAAACACGCCGATGATGAGCAGCAGCGGAACGACCTGGAGCAGGAGACCTTTCCAGACGCCGCTGTCGGTTTTCGTCGTCCAAGCGATCCCGTTCTGCCTCATGAGGTCCTTCCAGTCCTCGGAGAATTCGTTGGAGTTGAAAGAGATCCGTTTCTGTGCGTCAACGGGTTTTACGAGACTGGCCTCAAACCGATAGAAATTGTCGCCCAGTTGCGTGACGACTACTTTCCCGTCGATGTTTCGTTGTTCCACTTGGGCAACGAAATCCGTCTCGAGGAGTTCTCTGCCGGGCTCTTTAAAATTTGAGAAGGTCGTTACTGCAAGGACCACGATGATCAGAATGATCAACCAGAAAGACACCTGTTTAAGAAAACCGTTCATAACGTGTTAAGCTACCTCATGTTATCTTCATGCCTCTCGGGATGAGGAGTGGCGCTCTGCCCCACTTTATGTAATGATAACACAGGAAAGGGGTCGGTACAATCCCGGCCATCAAGATAAGCCATTGTATCTGCGGACGCAACGTCACGGGAAACGGATGACAAAGGGGAGCATACTGTCATGAGAGACAAAGGCAACGTACAGGTAGGCGTGATCATGGCCGGCGGCTCAGGTGAGCGGTTCTGGCCGCTTTCGCGGCGGCGGCGTCCGAAACAGCTCCTATGCCTCAGCAGCGAAACCGACACCATGCTTGGCGAGGCCGTACAGCGGATCGAGCCGCTCATTGCCCCCGAGTACATCTACGTCGCCACGGGGAGGGGCCTCGTCGACGTTATCCGCGACGCCCGCGTCGGTGTGCCCGATGAGAACGTCATAGCGGAACCCTGTAAGCGCAATACGGCGGGGTGCCTCGCCTACGCGGCCGCCCACATGCTAGCTAGATACGGCGGCGACGGTTCGAACATCATCATGGCCGTTACCACCGCCGACCATCGCATCGGAGACACGGAACGGTTCAGAAAGACCGTATCCGCCGCGCTGGCCGCCGCTGAAGGTGAGTCGGCCTTGGTGACGGTCGGCGTGGTGCCCACCCGACCAGAGACAGGCTACGGCTACATACAGGTCCGCGAAGACGTCCGCGTGGCGCCCTGTAACGATGGCGACGTGCCCGTGTACCAAGTCGTGGCGTTTCATGAGAAACCCAGCCGAGAACGCGCCCAGGACTTCAGCGATACGGGACACTACTTCTGGA
Source organism: Candidatus Hydrogenedentota bacterium (assembly GCA_013349485.1). GTDB lineage: Bacteria > Hydrogenedentota > Hydrogenedentia > Hydrogenedentales > SLHB01 > DUZN01. Next base: position 7,757 of record DUZM01000097.1, read on the forward strand.
ACAGCGGGATGTTCTTCTGGCGCATCTCAACGTTTCTCGAGGAACTGGAGCAGGCACGGCCCGCACTCGCGGCCGCCACGCGCGACATGGCGGGCGCGATGCAGAACGGCGACCCGCAGGGCGTCGAGCGGATCTTCGAAGCGCTTGAAGACATCTCAATCGACTACGCTCTCATGGAACACGCAAGCAACGTCCGCGTGGCCCGGGCCGACTTCCCCTGGGACGACATCGGCGCATGGCCTGCCCTCGACCGGACGCGGGCCCGCGACGAGAACGGCAACATCGAATTCGGCGATCCCGTGGTCATCGATTGTGAAGACACGATTGTCTACAACGCCGTGGGGGCCGAGGACATGGCCGTAAGCGTCATTGGCATGGAAGACGCGGTGGTGGTCGTCACCCAAGACGCCGTGTTGGTGGCTCGCAAAGACCGCGCCCAGGACGTCCGGCACGCGGTCCGCGCCCTGCGCGAACGCGGCGCGAACCAGATCTAGCGGGCCGCGAACGGTAGACCTCGCATCACAGGTGTTTCGAGAACGCAAGAAGCGGATTGCCCCACACAAACGCCGCAATGGCGCACACCGCCGCGCCGATGTCGACGCAAAGCCTGCTCATTTCGTCCAACCACCACACAAGGCGTTCGCTGCAATGACCCCACCCAGAAAGCCGCCAACCAGTGCGCAAAGCACTCTCTCTGCCATTCGCACTGCTCTTGTCGATGACGCCGAAACTTACCGGGGCGACGCGCCCGGCTCGGGGCATTGATTGGAGCGTTTGCTTATGAGCCGGTGAATCCAACCGAAGCCCCACATGGTTATCAGCGTATACGCGCAGTAAATCACAGGGAAGAGAATCACGTGCATGTGGGCGGCGGTGTTCGGGTCGGTTTTGCCGTTGGCTGCGTAGGTACCGTAGCCGCACAAGCCTACTGCCAGAACGAGGTAGGCCCCGAGGTGCAGAATCAACGGATTGCCGCGCCGTCTTTGTGTGTAAATAACGAAACCGACCGCAGCGGTGGGCGCTGCGATCGCGTAGAAACTGTAACGCACTATCCTTAGAACGCCGTAGATCTCTTCGTCGGCTGCATTTACAAACGCCAGCGTGAAGATCAACGCTATGATTCCGATTGAGATTGTCTTAAACATGTTGAAGATGTGCCCGGCTTAGCGTGAGCGACTAGACCAGTTCCAATTCATACTCGATATTAGTGTCTTCAGTTCTGCGCGCTGCGGCAAACCCGCAAGACTCATATGTCCTTTGCGCAGGGACGAAAAAGTCCTCGTCTGTAGTCGTTACGCAGGCCTTGCGTATGCCGTTCTCTCGAAATATGCGAATGATCTCCTGAATCTGTCTTTTCCCGATTCCTCTGCGCTGATGCCGCGGAACGACACAATTCCATCCGATTATGCCTATTTCCGGTTTCTGTCTGGGGTCGTAGGACGCCATGCCAACTGGCTTCTCATCCAGACACGTGATGAAGGTGCACGCTCCCACGGTCGCAGCGTGCTCAGTGACTTCGCGATCGAATTGCCGAATCTTCTCTTCCAGAACAGAGTTCCAGAGCGGGGCCCATGCCTGCTTGAGCAAGCTGAAGACGGTGCCTGGCTCGTGCTCGCCAGGAGAGGTGAATCGAAGATGCATTTCCTGTACTCACAGCGTTTTGCGCATCAGCGGCCCGGGCTCGCCGACGGCACAGATCGTGGCCTTCCGGGCTACGATTGCGCGTTGCCTGGACACACCAGGTTCACGGCGCCTTCCGCGAAACGCAGACATTCGGAGAAGAAATGCACGCGTTCAGCCGTCGTCAACCTTCCAAGAAACGACGCGTCCAGGTATTCGGCAAAAAGATCCCTGAAGAACCCCTTACCTTGGAACTCTGGAACGCACTTCTCGAAACGCTCGAATAGCGGTTGCTTCTTGAGCGTCCTGTCCCCATAGAGTAGAAAGAGCGCTCGCGCCACTTCAAAAGTACTGCATTTGGTGATATGTCCTTCAACCGCCTCTTTGTCCGCCCATTCCGGGGAGATATCATGGGCGTACCGTGTCAGTGTCTCGAACAGTGAACGAAGACGATCCGGTACGAGTTCTCGCGGGTCTATCACGAGAAGCGCCTCGCGTATGTCCCGACCGAATATGGGACGGGCACACGCGACGAAATCAAAGGCGTAGATCGTCAAGTATTTCATGCCGGAACGGCGCAGCAGTCGAATTACGTCTTGTTTGCTCGCGTTGTCCTTGCGCGGAACGAGATCAATTGCTACCCAAGGCCCGACGTCAACGCACGGACGCGGCCTGCGCACGCCGCCGCCCCAGGAACGGTCGACCTCCTTTATAAAGGCCAGTTGCTCAAAGACCTTTACCGCGGACCAGTCGTGGCAATGGGATTCGAGGATGAAAAACAGATCCACTTCACTGCGTTCCGGCGTGAAATCATTGCGCGGAAGACCTCCGGTCAAGTATACCGAGACAAGGTCGTCCGCGACTGGACGGACGCGGAGGGCCCCGGCGACCTCGTCAGCGATCTGCCATGCCATCTGCTCAGTGAACACCGTTTTCTCCTTCATTCCTGGCCAGAACGGGTCAACGTGAGCGACACAAGTCGGCACAAAGCCGTCGCTGGAATCCGCTCAATGGGCAGCATATCGCACACCGTGAATGAACACAAATCAAAACGAATACTGGCGTGCTTCCCCGGACAATTCCTCTCTGGGCCTCCTGCCAATCTGTGTCTACTCGTGGATCAATCCCTCTCCTGGCTTGCACGGTCGAGTTCGCTCTGGCAGTGGCTTATCACGGGGCCGGACTCTGAGTCGCGGCATAAAGAAAAGCCAGCGACCCCTGGCGCAAGTCACTGGCCGAATTGATCTTAGATGGTAGCGGTGCACGGACTCGAACCGCGGACCCATGGATTATGATTCCACTGCTCTACCAACTGAGCTACACCGCCACCCAACGTCTATCGAAATTCTAGCACAACCTGCGGGGAAAAATCTACTCACGAAACGACCCTGGCATTAGTGAAATGAACCCTTTGGTGTCGGGTTCGTGGTCGGTGATGTCATCGTTGTTCATGTCAAAGTCGCAGCGGAGGGTCATGTCGCGCTCGATGTTCATAGGCAGTTCGCGGCGTCCGAGTTTGCCTTCGCCCATGGGACACTCGACGATAACGGTCACGGCGCCGGCCGGAATGCCTTCGATTCGGTAATACCCGTACCACAAAATCGGGCAGCCCCGCTGCACGAGCGCATGGGTTGCGGCGTCCTGGAACGCGACGGATACGATTCCGACCGGTGCGGGCTCGTCCTCGACGGTGACGGCGCCCTCGAGCACGCTCGAGCCGGCCGGGAACGGGAAATCGACTACGGCCGTTTCGCCGGCCTCGACCTGCGCATCGAGCATCATTAAGTGGACGTTGGGCCTTTCCTGAGTCGGCGGCACTAGCGCCGCCATGTGTATCGGCCCCGGCACCACGCCGTCGATTACGTA
>DUZM01000098.1 GCA_013349485.1 Candidatus Hydrogenedentota bacterium
CGAGTATCTTTGGGTTAATTTTATTTATCCACATAGGCCGGTGCATGAACACGAACGTCCAGCGCGCGTTTGGGTTATCCGCGATCGCTCGGGCCACATACGCGAGTTGAGCGTCGCTGAGCTGGGGTCCCGTCTTGTTGTTTTCATCGGGCTCTTGAACCCGCGGCGGATCTTCAGTGTCCAAACAAAGGAATAACACGTTGCGATAGACGAAATGGTAATACTTGCGCCCGAGCCGCTCCTCCCACTTCTTCTCCTGGATGCGATTCGAGATATCGTGGTTGCCAGGCACATAGAAAAACGGCATCCCGAGTTGCTCGACCTCGTAGTCGAACTCGAGCCATTGCCGGTTCAGTATCCGTTCGTCTTTGGTGTAGCCGCTTATGAGGTCGCCGACGCACATGACGAATTCGGGTTCAAGCATATTGAGCTTCGCGACGGCGTCTGGAAAAACGCCAGGCCGGTTCCCTCCGGTTCGATCGGCGACGACGGCGAACTGGAAGTTGTCCGGGTCATTGTGCAAGTCAAGATGAGTCCAAGGATTGGGTGCCTTGACCACTTCGACATCGATTCGGCCTCCTGGGCCGAGGCCGACACAAGAACAGAGGTCAATGCTTGCGGCGATGATGAGTGCCAGCGTTATGTAGATTCTCATAGTGTGAATTCCTCCCCGAGGCAACTGCTGCAACTTGTCTCGCAATGGTCATCAAGCATACCGTTCTCTCCGCGCAAATGCAATACGATCATAGACATACGACCGGCGTTGCCATCGTCGCGTTTGACTTATCCGCCGTTAGATGTCATAGTAATTAATGAACCGTTCGTTTCCCCAGAGCGAAAGTCGAAGTCAAACCTACACAGGGGCTTGGGAGGTAGTTGTCATGGCGCGCAGCTCCTTAATGGGTATTTCCCTCTTTGCACTTTTTTGTACGTCCGTACTTCTTGTTGGCTGTCCTACGGATCCAACGGGCGGCGACACGTCCGACGGCGAGCCATCGGATGGCACCCCGTCAGGCGGGGGCGGCACACGGCCGGTTGCCGAGTTCTCGTGGACGGATCCCGGCACCTCGCTGACGGTTCAATTCTGGGATGAATCGGTGCCCGGTACCTCACCCATCACGAATCGGTTGTGGACGTTCGGCGACCCGGACAGTGAACTGAGCAACACGGCCATCAGTACGAATCCGGTGCACACGTTCACCGTCCCGGGTTCCTATTCCGTCTTATTGCAGGTCACGACATCCGTTGGTTCGAGTTCGGTGATTCATGCGGTGGTCGTCTCAGGCGGCGGCGAGGGGGAAGGGGAAGGCGAGGGCGAGGGCGAAGGCGAAGGCGAGGGCGGCCTGACGGCGGCATTTCGCGCGAATCCGTGTTCCGGTGACGCGCCGCTCGGTGTCCAGTTCACAGACGAGTCCGTCTCGGGCGAGGAGGCAATAGACGGTTGGTCTTGGAGCTTCGGGGACGGTGCGACAAGCCAGTTACAGAGTCCTTCCCATACGTACACTTCCCCGGGCATCTTCACGGTCTCACTGACCGTAGATACAACAAGCGCAAGTGACACAGAGACGAAAACGGCGTACATATGCGCGCGGTTCCCCGACGCCGACACCGACGGGCTGACGGACAGCGAGGAAGCCGCCCTGGGCACAAACCCGCACGACTCGGATTCGGACCACGACGGGCTCACGGACTACGAAGAGGTCAGAGTACACGGCACGGACCCATTGGTTGCAGACACCGACGGGGATGGTTTCGATGACGCCGAGGAAGTGGCTGCGGGCACGGACCCGTTGGACCCGACGAGCGGGGCCGCTGCCGAGACTTATCCTTCGAACCTGCCGCTGATGCTTATCAAGACGTACGCGGAAATAGTGGACGAACCCAAGGTCGACGGCGAAGTGACGATTATCTGGGACCCCGCCGGCGGGCTCAATTACTTGGGCAGCCCGAATGTTGACTATGACGGTCTGATGGCAATCGAGCTGCGCGGTAAGAGTTCGCTGATTTATGACAAGAAGTCCTACGGCTTTGAACTTCGCGATGCGTTCGGAAACGACCTCGACGCGTCGTTTTTCGGGGGGCTGCCGGACGGCATGCCGCCAGAGGAGGACTTCGTCCTGCACGGTCCCTTCGGCGACAAGGCGCTGATACGCAATTATCTGGCCTACGACTTGAGCAACAAGATCGGTCGGTACGCGCCGCGGTGCCGGTTCATCGAGCTTTTTCTCAATCAACAAGGGCTCGATGTGACCGGGGACGACTACATGGGCGTGTATGTCCTAATCGAACGAGTCAAATGCGACGTGCACCGCGTCAACATTACCCCAATGACGGAACTCGACAACGCCGAACCGGAAATCACCGGCGGCTACCTGCTCGAGCTGACCCATGTGAATAAGCTTACCGAGCAGGAACTCGCCGCCGAGACTTATTTCATGACGCCGTTCACTACGCCGTGGCTCGTGTTTCAACCCAAACACCCGCGCTGGGATCGAATTACTACGGCACAGCGGAACTGGATCTCGAGCTATGTCAATGAGTTTGAGGCGGTGTTGATGAGCGAAATCTTCGCCGATCCCGACAATGGGTACGAGAAATACATTGATTCGGATTCGTTTATCGACCACATGTTGCTCAATGAACTCTTCGAGAATATCGATGTCTTCATGAACAGTTCGTATTGGCATATTGACCGGGGCGGGAAGCTGTGTATGGGGCCGATTTGGGACTTCGACCTCGCTTTCGGCAACAACAATCTTTGGTACCCGAAATTCGCCAATCCGCAAGGCGCCGTCTATGCTCAGGACTGGAAGATTTGGGGCACGCGTCTGCTGCAATCCCCGGATTTCGCACAACGATATCTCGCCCGGTGGGACGAACTGCGCGAGACGCATTTCAGCCTCGAGAGCATGTTTGCGACCATCGACGAGCAAGTTGCGAAGTTGGAGCAAGCCCAGACCCGCAATTTTGAACGCTGGCCCATCCTGGATGTGCCTGTATGGCCGAACGACCCGGACGAATGGGGGCCGACCTGGCCCGACGGCAGCCCCAGCGACGGCACATGGCCGTGGTGGCCCTATGAAGACGGCTGGCCCGATCCCGGCTCGTGGGAAGGGGAGATTGGCGATCTGAAATGGTGGTTGACGCAACGGGTTATTTGGCTTGATCAGAACCTCCCGATGCTCTTCCCTCTGGGCAAGAAATAGTCTGAGAAGCCACGCCGCGCACCAGCAGATACCAAAGGCCGGACACGATTGGCCTGCTCGCCGGCGAGCTAACGTAAAGCGCACAGCCGGCAGGTGTCGGCGGCAGAAATGGCGGAAAAGCTATGTGTCGCGCTCGATAACGAATCGCGCTAAGGCGCGGAACACGTCGGCCTCATCCCCAAATAATTGCAGTGCCTGGACGGCGTCTGCGACGGCCTTCTCGGCGAGGTCGCGCGCGGAGACCAGCCCCACGAGACGGGGGTATGTCGACTTGTGGTTGGCGGCGTCGCTGCCGACGGGCTTCCCGAGCGTCGCCTCCGATCCTACCACATCCAAGATATCATCGGCGATCTGAAACGCCAAGCCGATGTGCTCGCCGTACCGGGTAAGGGCGTCCAAGCACTCGGCGTCCGCGCCGGCCAGGATCGCGCCCGAGCGCACAGACACGCGGATTAAGGCGCCGGTCTTCCTGGAATGGAGCCTGCGCAAGGCCTCGATCGTGAGGGTCCTCCCCTCGCTTTCCATGTCGATCACTTGGCCCCCTACCATGCCTTCGACGCCGGCGGCTCGCGCAATTTCCGCGACAACCCCCGCATGCTCCGTGTGGGCGACGACGTCGAAGGCCATCGTCAAGAGCCCGTCGCCGGCAAGAATGGCAATTCCTTCGTCGTGGACGTGGTGCAACGTCGGCTTGCCTCGGCGCAAATGGTCGTCATCCATCGCAGGGAGGTCGTCATGGATGAGCGAATAGGTATGGATCATTTCGATGGCGCAGGCGGCAGGCAGCGCCACCGCATCGTCGCCCGACACGATTTCTGCCGCCCCGAGCGCTAAGGCGGGCCTGAGGCGTTTGCCCCCGGCAAACAGACTGTACCTTATGGCTGCAAGCAACGTCGCTGGCGCCTCACCCCACGACGTTACGTACGTTTCGAGCGCCTGATCGACCTTCGCGGCTTTCGCCGCGAGGAATTCTTTGACGGACACGCTTCCCACCTTGATGACCAGCCCCATTTACCCAAAAGGGGTAGCCAGAGGTCGGGCGACACAACTCAGAAAGTGTTCGAACCAGTGACCCCGGGCCATACCTGTTGTGCTTCTTAAGCCAACCGCAGAGTGCGCGCAATTGCGCCGGCCTGTGTCTTTGAACTTCTGAGGTCCTGCCTTCTGACTCCTGAATCCAATTGACTTGTCCAGGTTTCGGCGACGCCGCACCTCCGCCGCACTAAGATTAAGTATATGCAATCGGCGCCGCTGTTTTCTATGGGTATTGACACGTTCCCGGTAAATGCGTAAACTGCGAATAGGCGAAGGATGAGGCTGTAGCACACGAGCGGGCAGATGCGGCGCCCTTGATTCGCGGCGTCGCGAACGGCACAGGGAGCATGACGCATGACAAAGGGATTCTGGGATGACGCGTTAGATCCCGGCCAGGTCTGGTTCTGGATTCTCTTACCGATTTCACTGCCTATTTACATAGTGATCGAGATTGTGGATTGGCTTTAGGGATCCGGGCGGATCCTTAGGGGCCTGGGACCAACCGGCGCCGCGCAATGGCGGTGAGCGCCGAACGCATGAGGGAGGGCTGGGTACAATGAAACGGATGATGGTTGCCCTGTCGATTGTAACGATGTTTGTAATTGCCGTCGTACTTGCGGGTTGCGGCGGCGAGCCCGAGGAAGCGCCGGAGGAAGTTGCACTCCAAAGATCCCCGGGCGGCTCCATGATGAGCGACCCTGCCATGCAGAAGAAAATCCTGGAGGCGACAAGGAGAGCGAAGGGTGGCGCGCAGCCTGGTGTGGGCACGGCGGCCAAGGCGACCGCCGAACAGCCCGCAGAAACCGACAGGCCGACTGTGCCGCGAGCCGGGAGCGCCGCCAAGAAGCGTCCCCGGGGCGCGCCGCCGAGCGGCGATCCGGCCACACTGAAGGCATTGGTGGAGGCCGCGCAAAAGGCGCGGGCGGAAGCGGCCGCTCCCGGAGAGCCAACAGTTTCGGCGCCCGCGCCGCCGGCAGAGGCCGCCGAGCCGCCTGAGGAGCCGGCGGCGGCGATCGAAGTTCCCACAGAGCCGGAGGCGGAAGAGCCCGCTGAAGAACCCGCAGCGGAGAAGAAGGAAGCCGGCGAGGAGCCCATCGTGACGGCGAAGACCGAGGACGCCGAGGTCGCCGTCGCCGAGCAAAAGGTCGAGCTTCCGGACGGTTTTCCTGAGGACGTTCCGGTCTATCCGGGCCTTAAATTGAGTTCCGTGAGCAGAAAAGGCGATACGGTAACGCTTCAGGGAGCGACGGGCGATAAGACCAAGGACGTTTCTGACCGCATCGGTGAAGGACTCGAGGCCGAGGGCTGGAAAAAAGACATGGCGATGCCTCAGCCCGGCGGCCAGGCAGTTATGATGTTGAAGTACTCGAAGAACGGCCGTACCGTATCCCTAGTGCTCACGGGCACGTCCACGGGCACCAATGTGGTCATGCGCGTTAGTGGCGGTTAAGTAATTCCGGATGAGACATTGCATCGTTCAGAGTCTGGTTCTCGCGCTTTTTGCGTCTACCGTCACCTTGACAGGGTGCGGCGGCAAGCCGTCGGATCAAACAGATGAGCAGGCGTCGGGACGGGCCGGGGAAGGTGCAGCGGTGCAGAGCGCTCGCAACGCCAGCGCGAAGGGTCAGGCACAGCCCGAGGCCGGCTCCGATCCTACAACCGTAACGGTTGGTGCGGGCGATGAGACCGTCGTGGTTAAGGTTGACGGCGAGGGCGAAGCCGTGTCGCTCGAGGCGAAAGGTGAGGAGTTCGCCGTCACCGTGGGGGAGCGGGTGAAAGTCCCCGACAATTTCCCAAAGGACGTGCCGGTGTGCGCCGGGCTCGAGCTCAGCCAAGCAATGGAAACCGACGACGGGTTTATGCTGCAAGGCACGACGTCGGACACGGTGAAGCAAATTGCCGACCACTATGCGAAGACCCTCGAGGCGAACGGTTGGACTGAGGAAATGACCATAGGCCAGTCGGGGCCGCCGGCGATGTCTATTCTCACCTATTCGAAAGACGGCCGCGAAGGGAACGTCACCGCGACTGAGACCGACGAAGGAACGGTCGTAGCTATCACGGTTGCCCGTTGACGGCAACCGAGACTGTTGCGGCCTGGATTGCGGTTTCCGAAGGACAACGGTTGCCCGTCCGGGTGGCGAAGCCAGCCTTAGGTTTTCCGGCCGGGCAGCTCTTCTTGCAGAATGCGTTCGAGGCAACGCGCGGCAGGTTTCTTGTGAAGGGCGGCGAGTATCCATGGCCAAAGGAAGCCCCAAAACGCGACGTTGCCGCCGAATAGGGCCACGAACAGCGGACTCGTGAGCGTTTTCCGCTGCTGGGGCGAAATCCACGGCAAAACGAACAGAAGGCCGCAAAGGAGCGCCAGGCCTATTCCGCCACAAAGCAGACCGGCGTACCGAGTCCAACGCCAATAGGTGACCCGATACGTGATGCGGGTCGAGCTTTCGCGCCGGAGGACCACGTCGTTCAGCCCGATATTGAAAGCGGTCAGGGCGTCGGCAGCGCTGAACCGGACCTCGTCTCGCGTTCTCCAATGGACCACGTAATTTGCACGACGTCGGCTTCCCGGGAGGAACAGCCCATCGCGCACGCGCGCCTCGATCCGTTCCGTCAAGTCCTCCGGCACATTATCCGCCTTGATAGCGCCCTCGAACTCCGGAACGAACGGCATCATGCGTCTTCCCCAGCGATTCCAGCGTGGTTTGGGCGCACGCCACGAGGTCTCGAACTCGTGGCGTGCTGACGCCCTCGGCGGCGCCCTCCCGTCGTCACGCAACGGTTGTGCTCATGGCTTCTTCACGAATTCCGTGTAGTGGTCTACGTACTTCGTTTTAATCTTGCGGCGTGCGGCGCGGAGGGCGCGGACTTGCCGGACATCGGTGATCGGGCCGAACTCGAGGTGGAAGTGTTTGCTTTCGCCGGCGCGGATGGTATGGAGCAGGCCGAGTTTGCGATCGACGCCGCGACCCTCGACGCTGCAGTTGCACGGTTCGAACCCGACGACGTAATCCTGCTCGCCCATTTGTTTCCATTCGGCGAATCGGGGCAGTTCGTTCTTATTGTATTTGGCGTAGACGCCGAATCCTTCGCCGCCGTGGTCGAATCCATCGTTTACGATAGCGACGGTTACGTCGCCGTTCCGCGCGGTGGCCATGTCGTGGTAGTAGACTTTCTCGGCATACTTGTGAGTAGGCGGGTCGATCTTATGGTGGTCTCGCTTTCCGTCTTCGGCCTGGGGGTCGCGCGGGGCTACGCACCGGCTCGGCATGATCATCTCGGAGCCCGCGTCCACAGCCGGCCAACCGATGTTGATGTGATAGAGCAACTGAAACTTCGCGTTGTTGAACCCCTCGTTGGTCACGACATCGTGTATCCAGAACCGGCGTTCGCCGAGCGTCGTCGAGACCTCACGCGCAAGCGTCAAGTTCTCGCCGAACACGACGGTTTCGCGCATGAGGCCGCTGACGCTTAGCACGTAGCTGTTGCCGTGCCATTCTTGTGTGATCTTGATGTCCCTGGCCGGAGCATTGCCAATGCGGCCGTGCAGGCCGGTTCCCAGCAACCCGCTCTCCTCATCGGGCGCGCCGACATTCATCAGCCCGCACGTGCCTACGAGCCCGCCCTGAAAACTCCGCAACCACCGCAGCCACTCGGCCTCGTAGTATTGCGGCGCGACGTCCCCCGTGCTCGAGCGCCACCCCATCGCCTTGCCGCAGAACGACGCGGACGCAATATCGAGGCATTTGTCCAACAGCAGGGTCAGTTCGAGTCCGCTGCCCGTGTGGATGATGGCCGCGCGCGCGGGCCGCTCGTTGCCGTCATCCAACTGCACCGTGCGGACGCCGGCAATCTGGCCCATGTTCCCGACCCGCCTGCGCAGTTCCTTTACGGCATATTTCTTCCCGTAGATTTCCATGATCGTTTCTCCCCGCACTCCTTCCCACTCGTCTACTTAGGACAGCATAAGTCATCGCGTGAGCAAAATCCATTCGACAGTGAGCCGAAGGCCTGAGGAAATCAAGGAGAAGATCGTTTGACGCCGCGGATGATAGGCTTCGAGTCAGCCGGAGAGCGGAACATGGCGCCCCATTCGAGGTCACGATTGGGTTGCCGGGGGATACTCGTAAGTATTTGGGATACGAATGTATCCGCGTATGTGCCTGTTTCGCTCTCTTCTGGGGACAGCTGAGATATCGTTCACGTTGCCCTCTGCGACAACGAGACCTTTCTTGTCGCTCGAAAGCAGGACGCCGATGTGGTCATGAGGACCCGGGTCAAAAACGCGATCGTACACCACAATGTCCCCTCGACGTGGGCGAAAGTGCAGATTTCTGGCCGAGAAGTAGAAACGGTTTTGCGGAAGCTTCGCCCATTGAATCCAGGACAAAACACCGGCGAAAGAACAGGAAACCGGTTCCGGATGTCTCGCCGGAATGTCAAAACCCGCCTGGATACAGCAGTGATAGACGAACGCCGCGCACCATTTTCGCTTGAAATCGCCGCGAGGCCCCCGGGGGAAATGATCGGTGAGCACGGACAGATTCGACCTCAACCCCATGGTGTTGCCGTGAAACGGCGTGCGGGCCAGGCGCTCTGCGACCTCGGCCAGTCGTTTGCGGCTTCCCATATGACATCTCGCTTCAGGAACCAACGTGAGCAGTCCCGCCGCTCTTGCGCCGACGTGCAAGCCAACACCGCACTGCGGAGAGTGAGGTGTGCACCTTTTCAGACTGCGCATCGCCGTGCCTGTTGGCCAACCCACGAAGCGCCTTCTTGTCTCTCTTTGCGAGGATGGTACGCAGGGTCGAGCGAGTTCGCAAATACTTGGCGACCGTTACTTCGAGCGGCTGTGAGATCTTCCCGATCTCGGCATCGTTATCCGAGTGTGCGTGCGTGACGACCCCTGTCTCGCTGATTGATAGCTCGAGCGACGAGCGTTGCCATCGGGGGAACTTGGCGATGTCGCCTGCGATTGCACGCTCGACCCAGTACGCTTCCGTGTGCACTTTCGGCAACCGATCTCCGAGCGCCGAGGGAAGGCTCTCATACTGCTTGATAGTGGGCCGGAGGTGCTCGGATTCGATTGCGCTGCCCGAATGCGTCCATGTGCCCAGAAACAGCTTGGTTCGATTCTCCCCCGAGCGTTGGTCGAGGAGCTTCAGCAGGCCGGGAATGTCGGCCAAATTCCTTGTATTCACGAAGACCGCCCAATACACATCGAATTCGGCTGCTATACAGAGCGTCGCGACCTCCATCGTCTTTCGAAACGCGCCCTTCCTTTGCACGAACCAGTCGTGCTCTTCCTCGAGGCCGTGGAACGTGAACTGGAAGGTCTTGACACCGTATTCCCTCAGCTGCCGAAGACGTCTCGAGGGGTCGTCCCACTGCAGAATTCCCGCTCCGTGCGTGGGGAAGGCGGTTAGACAGGAGCGGAAGCCTTTCTGCCACAGCTTCTCGATCACTGACTCGATATCCAGATAGTCGAACGGATCGTCATGGAGAAACAAGAACACGTTCTTCTTACGAGTGCACATGCGAGAGAGTTTCTTGGTGATGTCCAAGATGTCTGTGGCTGAGACACGGTGTTCGAAAGGAACAGTCCCAGCGCTTACATAACAGTGCCTGCATCGATTGCGACACTTGACGGCCCGGATCTGGACACAGAGCCTCGAGAACCGGGGGCCGTCGTATGGGGTGGATAGCTTACGCAAGTCCATAGTCGTTATGCTCCGATACAAAAACGCAACTCTACGATCTCTAACTGGAGCGCGGAAGAAGAGCACAGGCATGGCGTTGCGGTTTGAGGCGGATGTTCGTAAGCTACATCTCCGGGATGCCTCTGGCCGCATGCCAGATCCGGGCGATTTCGACGAGCTTCTCTTCGCGTCGCACCCGATAAACGATTCGGCATGGTCGGCGGATGATTTCTCTGATCGCTGGGTCGCTTAACTCTGGCACGATCCTCCCGGATTCCGGGAATTCTCTCAGTCGTTCGATGGCCGCAAATACGCTGCGACCAAACTCCGCCGCCGCCTGACGATCCGATTCGGAAATATAGGATAGAAGGTCCCAGAGGTCCAGGCGGGCCGTTGAGGACCAAACTAGCTTGAAAGCCATTCCTCGAAATCCTTGGTGACTTTCTTGTGAGGAATGGCCTTGCCTTGGTCGAGTTCCCGAAGACCCTTGCGGACACCCGCGACGAAATTGATTCGCTCCTGAATATCATCCCATGTGGCATCTTCAGGAAGCGACTCGATTATGTGGATAGCTGTCGCTTTCGTGCTCATGTTCGTAGTGTAGCTCCTGCACTTGCGTTACGCAAGTTCAAACGACCGCGCCAAATCCGTCATACGTCGAGCTCGCTGAATTCCGGGAGGTATTTGGCCGTGCCGTTCACGCGGGCGAGGACGCCTTTCTTCAACTCGATTACCATGAAGGCCTCGGGTTCGTTGTACTCGTTCAGGATGCCGTAGGGGGCCGCGGCCGCGAACCCAAACCGCGCATAATAGCCAGGGCCTCCGAGCACAAAAACGGCGTCTGCGCCGAGCTGCCGGCACTGGACAAGTCCGTCGCGAACGAGGCGCGAACCAGTGCCTTTGCGCTGGTACTCGGGCAACACGGCGAGCGGCGCAAGCCCAAGCGCCTCGAAGGAAGGCTGTTCCGGTGCCATGGTCATCCGCGTGAAGAGGATGTGGCCGACTATCGTGTCGTCTATGAGGGCCACGAGCGATAGCACCATCTTGTTTCTCTCCCGCAGCACATCGACCAACCGCGCCTCATCATGAGTAGGAAACGCTTTCTCGAGTACCTGCCGAATCGCGCTGGCGTCATCCGGTTGCTCGGGTCGTACGGCAAGCAACATCGCTAACCTCGAAGGGCAATCGCACTAAACCGTCGCCGCATCAATA
>DUZM01000099.1 GCA_013349485.1 Candidatus Hydrogenedentota bacterium
ACAGCGACGATACCGACGGCGACGGGTGGTGGGATGCCGACGAGATTTATTGGGGCACGGACCCGACGGACGAGACCTCGAACCCGAGCGGGGACATCCCCGGCGACTCGGACGGCGACTGGGTTCAGGACTGGTTGGAAGCCATGATCGGGAGCGACCCGCTTAACCCCGACACCGACGGCGACGGGTGGTCCGACGGCGAGGAGTTTGACTGGTTCAACGACCCCACCGACCCCACGGACAATCCCGATACGGGTTATCCCGAAGACACCGACGGGGATATGCTGCCCAACTGGTTCGAGGCCGTGATCGGCAGCGACCCGTTGCTCGAAGACTCGGACGGCGACGGTTGGTTGGACAGCGAGGAATTCGACCCGTATTGCTTCTTCTGCAGTACTGACCCGAATGATCCGACCAGTTTCCCGAAGATTCCCGGCGACGCGGACGGCGACTGGCTTGAGGACTGGCGCGAGGCCGTCATCGGTACTGATCCGCTCGATCCCGACACCGACGGTGACGGTGTGCCGGACGGCGACGAAGTCGACGGGGATATGACCGACCCTCGCGATCCGTTGGACAACGTTGACGCAGGCCCCCCCGTGGACACCGACTTCGACTGGCTGCCCGATTGGCTCGAAGACGTGATTGGCACCGATTCTGGCCTCGCGGATACTGATGGCGACGGCTGGTACGACGGCGAGGAATGGGATTGGTGGGGCTGGGGCAGCGACCCGCTCGACGCGACGTCCGATCCGCTGGGAGACATTCCCGACTCCGACGGCGACTGGTTGGCCGACTGGTTCGAGGAATTCATCGGCACCGACCCGCTCGACCGTGACACTGACGCAGACGGTTGGTGGGACATTGACGAGTTGGACTGGGGGACCGATCCAAACGATCCGGCCGATACGCCCGATGCCAGTATGCCCAATGACACCGACGGCGACTGGATCACGGATTACGCCGAGTCGCTGATGGGTACCGACCCGCTTGTCCCCGACACCGACGGCGATGGCTGGTGGGACATCGACGAAGTCGATTGGGGCACCGACGCGCTCGACCCCGCCGACTATCCTTATATTCCTGGTGACGCGGACGGTGACTGGCTCGAAGATTGGCGCGAGGGTATCCTCGGAACCGATCCCCATAACCGCGACTCCGACGGCGACGGCTGCGGCGACGGCGACGAAGTCGACTGGTATTGGACCGATCCCCTTGACCCGACCAGCAAACCCGATGCCGGCGAAGCGCCGGACGCCGACGGCGACTGGTTGCCCGACTGGCTCGAGGCCGTGGTCGGCACCGATCCCTTCCTCGAGGATACCGACGGTGACGGTTTCATCGACGGCGACGAGTTCAGTTGGTGGGGCTGGGGCAGCGACCCGCTCGACCCCTACTCGAACTTCGATGAGGAGATCTGGGATCAAGACGGCGACTGGTTGCCCGATTGGTTTGAAGCGTGGATTGGGACCGACCCAATGCGTCCCGATACTGACGGCGACGGTTTCAGCGACGGGGAAGAAATTGACTGGGGCACCGACCCGCTCGACCCCGAGCAGATGCCCGACTTCGTTATGCCGGGCGACAACGACGGCGACATGTTGCTCGACTATTTCGAGCTGGCGCTGTTCGGTACCGATCCCGAGAATCCCGATACCGACGGTGACGGATTCCCCGACGGTGAAGAGCTGAACCATTGGGGTTCTGACCCGCTCGACCCGGCCAGTACCCCGCCGATCGACGGCGATTACGACATGCTGCCCGACTGGCTCGAAGCCATCCTTGGCACAAGTTCGAGCGCCGAGGACCTGGACAGCGACGGCGTCGCGGACGGCCATGACACCGACGGCGACGGCTTTATGGATGGCGAAGAGTGGGAGTGGTGGAACGGCACCGACCCGCTTGACCCGGATTCGAATTGGGGCACAGGTGGCCCCGCCGACAGCGACGGTGACTGGCTGGCCGACTGGGTCGAGGCCTTTGTCGGTACCGATCCGCACAATCCCGACTCTGACGGGGACGGCTGGCTCGACGGCGAAGAGTGGATCTGGTGGTTCGGCACCGACCCGCTCGACGCAAGCAGTTATCCCGAGGAGGGCGTTGGCGAAGACCGCGATTACGACGGGCTTCCCGATGACCTCGAGGGCACGTTGGGCACCGACCCGGACGATCCCGACACCGACGGCGACGGCTGGTGGGACGGCGAAGAATGGTGGATGGGAACCGACCCGCTCGACCCCGAGAGCTTCCCCATCTTCGGTTCGCCCTGGGATGCCGACGGCGACTGGTTGCCTGACTGGCTCGAAACCACCCTCTGGGGCACGTATACGGATGATCCCGACACGGACGGCGACGGTTGGTGGGACGGCGATGAGGTCGATTGGGCCCGAACCGACCCGCTTGACCCAACGAGCAATCCTGATACGGTCGAGATCCATCCTCCTGCCGGTGTGCCGCGCGAGGACGATGCCGATGCCGACATGCTGCCCGATTGGCTCGAGGGGGTGCTCGGCACCGATCCGGCGGACGCCGACACCGATGACGACGGATTCTCGGACGGCGAAGAGATCATCCGGGATCCGGCAACGGTGATGTACGGCCTGCCGAGCAACCCGCTTGACCCGAACAGCAATCCCGACCTCGGTGTCGCGGATGACGACGGCGACTGGGTCGCGGATTGGCAGGAAGTGTTCCTTGGCCTTGACCCGACCCATCCCGACACTGACGGCGACTACTGGTGGGACGGCGAGGAACTCGATTGGGGCACAAACCCGCTCGATCCCGACAGCTTCCCCGAGGACACCGGCTGGCGTGATTCGGACGGCGACTGGTTGTCGGACGACCACGAAAATGAGATCGGCACCGACCCGTTCGACCCCGATACCGATGGCGACGGATGGACGGACGGTGAAGAGGACCTGTTTATGACGGATCCGCTGGATCCTGCCATTTACCCGACGGATGTCACGTGGCGGGACAGCGACGGCGACTGGCTCAGCAACGAGGAAGAGGAACTTGTTGGCACCGATCCGTTCAACCCCGACACCGATGGGGACGGGTGGTGGGACGGCGAAGAGTTGGATTGGGGCACTGACCCGCTCGATCCCGCTAGTTTCCCGGCCGATTTCGGCATTGACAGCGACTGGGATGGCCTGGCGGATTGGCTTGAGGTCGAGGTCGGTACTGACCCATGGGATGAGGACACGGACGATGACGGCTGGTGGGACGGCGACGAACACTGGTGGGGCACCGACCCGCTTGACCCGGGCAGCGCACCGGCTGACGGCGTCGATACCGACTTTGACGGTTTGCCCGACTGGTTCGAGGACGAACTCGGCACCGACCCGACCAATCCCGACACCGACGGCGACGGTTGGTGGGACCGCGAAGAGCTCGAACACGGCACCAGCCCGAGCGACCCCGAGATTTATCCCGGCGCCACGGGCGTACTTGCCATCTACGACCTATTCCCAAGGCAAGCGCCCGCAGGCCGCGTAGTCGAGATCTGGGGACAGTTCCCCGTACCAGACCCTTCGGTTGACGTGACAACGGAATACGAAGTGTATTTCGGGACACAGCTAGCGGCCTTTGACACAACCATCGACTCCACGGAGTCACAATTGTTCGTCGTCGTGCCGGCGCGGGTCAGCACCGCCATGAACTGGGTGCCGGTCAAAGTAGTCGCGGTGCCCGATCCGACGGTGCACGCCATATTCCCGCCCGGGTTCACGTACATCACCGGTGACCTTCAGTGCGAGCCCGACGAGTGGGACCCGCGCGACGACCATCCGGATCCGCTTAAGGCGACGCGGTTGAGCGCCCCGACCGGCTCCGAGCAATCGCACGGACCGCACACCCTGTGTGGCGGTATTGACTTCGAAGACTGGTTCGTCGTCAAGCTCCAGGCCGGCACGCGATACAACTTCCGCTCTGCGGGTTCTGGGGACACCGTCGGCATCTTGTTCGATGTGGACGGCAATTACATCACCGAAGACGACGACAGCGGGGAAGGCACGCAGTTCAGCCTCAACTTCACCCCGGCCTGCACCGGGGACTTCCTGTTGGTCGTGGTGCAGTTCGACCCGAACGTCACGGCGAGATACAACCTTGACTACCGGATCGCGGGTGAACTTGCCACGGACGACGACTGGGATCCCGGCGACAATGTGCCCGCAGGCGCCTCCGTGCTTGTCCCCGGCGAGACTGCCCAGACGCATGGAACCGCGGAAGCGCCGCACAAAGTCTCGGTGAGTTCGGATCGGTTCGACTGGTTCGTCATGACTCTCACCGGGGGCGTCGGGTACAACTTCAACACCATCGGTAGCACCGGCGACGTATTCGCCGAATTGTACGCGGCAGAAGATATCGAGGGCGTCTGCGTCCAGGCGCTCGCGAATCTCGTTGTGCCCATTGCGTGGGACGACGACTCCGGCGGCAACCTCCAGTTCAGCCTGAACTACGTGCCGGCCGTCGACGGCGATTATTATCTCCGTGTCGGCGCGTTTGGAAGCGCGGCGTACGTGCTCGAGTACGCAGCCGGTGCAGGCGTGGTCGTGCCCGTAGGCGCGCTGCCCGCCATTTCGGTCACGACCCCTGGAACGGGCGCCAGCGGCGTGATCCCCGTCACATTCGTCGTTGCCCACAACGACTTCGCACGAGTTGACGTCGAGGTCACGTACAGCATCGACGGTAGCACGTTCGACTTGGCCACGTTGGGCATGGGTGGCAGAGCGCCCATCGGGTTGCCCACGACCCCGGCAGGCGCACTGTACGTGTTCCAGTGGGACAGCGTCGTCGACCTCGGGGCCGCGCTCGAAAGCACGGTCTACATTCAGATGGTAGCGTCCGTGCCCGCCGGCGATAGCGATCCGGCAGTAACGGATGCATTCGAGATCGACAACACCGCCGTTGAGGCCGTGGTACGCGGCACCGTCAGCGGCGCGAGAACGGGACTGCCCATCCAAGGCGTGCTGGTCGAGTTGCTCGATGCCGGAGACGGTTCGCTGATCGACAGCGCCGTGACGGACGTAAGCGGCCAATACAGCGTGACGGCGCCAGACACGAATACGCTGCTAAGGATGGTATTCACGGCGGCCGATTACGCCACCAAGATCGTGCGCCAGTTCTACGCTCCGGCCTTGGTCGACGTCGAGCTGACCATGCTCGGCGGTCCGCCTGCGGCCCCGACGGGTCTGGATGCTGTGCCCGGGGCCAACGAAGTCCGGCTCACGTGGGAGCCTAATATCGAACCCGATTTGGCCGGCTACAACCTCTACCGCGGCGAGTCGGTCGACGGCGAGTTCACGTTGGTCAACGCGGCCGAGTTGATTACGGGCACGCGCTACGACGACGCCGACGAAACGCTCGAAAGCACCGGCACGTATTACTACTACCTCGAGGCCGTAGGGGCTACCGGTTTGGTGAGCGAGCCGTCCGACGTTGTCGAGGTGACAATGGGCACAATTACCGTCTGGCTGCCCGACGTCTATGGTAAGCCCGGGCAAACCGTGCGCATACCCATCAACATCGAGAACGCTTCCGGCATTGACCCCTATGGCATGGATATCGACTTCCGGTACCCGGCCGACCTCATTAGCGTGAGTTCGGTCGAAGTCGAGCGCACCGCCATAACGGCCAAGGTCCAATTCCTGGTCAACGTCGGCGAGCCGGGGCGTGTCAGAATAACGTCGGTGGGTTCCGCAGACACACTGCGCGGCGAAGGCCACTTGTTCGATGTCTTCCTCAATCTCGTGTCGGAATTGGCCGAGGAGTGCGGCGAGACGTTGAACCAAGAGGTCAAGTTCTATGACGATTCGTTCCCGATGCCGCAGCGGATGGATGTCGACTATGCAGACACGGGTCTTTTGTGCATGTCGTACACCTGCACAGAAGGCGACCTGAACGGCGACGGCGACGTGGACAGCGCCGACGTCATCATCGCGCAACGCGTGGCCGTTGATCTGATCGATCCGGCCGACTACGACTGCATGCTTCAGGCCGGCGATATTAACGGTGACGGCGTCATCGACAGCGCCGACGCAATCCTGATTCAGCGTCTGGCCGTCGGGCTTGACATCAACCCGCCGCAGGACGGCGAGACGAAGGAGGGCGAGGCCAGCAAAGTGCTGTGCAAGCTGCTTAAGGAAGGCATTGGCAGAAAGGTCGAGATCACCGCGGCCGACGCCACGGCCGGTGGTACGGTCGATGTCCCAGTAACCATCGACGACGCCGATGGCGTGAGCGGGCAAGACCTCACCATCACGTATGGCCCCGTGCTTGAGCTGCTGGGCATCGAGGCGGGCGACTTGACGGATGCCTTCGATTCCGAGGTGAACCTCGAGGAAGGCGTGGCCAAGATCAGCATGTCCTCCGTCGAAGCGCTCGAAGATGCCGAGGGAACCGGCGGCACGATCGCCGTGCTGAAGTTCCAGGTCGACGAGGATGCGGACGCGGGCAACGTGCCCGTGAGGCTGAGCGACGTTGACCTCAAAGGCCAGTACGGCGACAGCTTCAACTGGTATGCCAAGACCACAACCGAAGACGGCGAGGTGACCGTGCTTGCCGGCGCTGAAGGTGAAGGTGAAGGCGAAGGCGAGGGTGAAGGCGAAGGCGAGGGTGAAGGCGAAGGCCCACCCCCGCCAAGGTTCTGCGGGGGCGGCGTAGCGAAGAGCTTGCCCCCGGGCCGGCCGTTCGGCGGCGTTGGCGGCGATATGCTGGTCATGGCCGCAGTGATTGCGGCGCTGCTGGCCGCATCGATGGCCCCACGCGGACGCAAGGATATGGCTTCGCCCTATTAAGAAGGCGAGACGCGAGGTCCCTTCCGGCCCCGCGAAGCCCGAAAAGGCTTTGCGGGGCCTTTCCTCGCCACCTTGCCAAAACCGCCCCGGATACTTCACAATACGGCGTAAAAAGCAAGGCCGCGAACGGAGCGCCGCCAACTGCCCGGGGGAGCATTGTGAAAAGGAACCCGCTTCGTGGGGAGATTCATGACCATGGGTGACCGTGAGAGTGCAGCGCCGCCTCGGTACTTGGCCTTTGACCTGGGCGCAGAGAGTTCCCGCGCCATCGTGGGGACTTTCGGCCCAGGCGAGGTCGTCCTCGAGGAACTCCACCGGTTCCCGTCCAAAAGCGTACTGGTAGGCAACACACGCTATTGGGACATCCTCTATTTCTTTGCCGAGTTTAAGGAAGCCCTGCTCAAATACGCCGCTAAATACGGCCCCAATGTCGAAGGAATCGGCGTTGACACATGGGGCGTAGACTTCGGCCTGATCGGCCCGAGCGGCCAACTCTTGAGTAATCCCGTTCACTACCGGGACCACCGCACCGACGGCATTCTAGACGAAGCGTTCGAGGTCGTGCCGCGCGAGACGCTTTACCAACGCACCGGCATCCAGTTTATGCCGCTCAATTCGCTTTACCAATTTTGGGCCGCGCGTAGAACGACGCCCGAGCTGCTTCGCGAAGCGCGGGTCTTCCTACTCATGCCCGATCTGTTTCATTATTTTCTCACCGGCATCCCTTGTTCCGAATACACCATCGCCAGCACCACCCAAATGCTCGATGTTCACCGGCGCCAATGGAGTGCTTCGTTGTTTCACGCGTTCGGCATTCCAATGAATATTGCCCCGCGCATTATCGAGCCTTGCACCGTCATAGGGCCGCTGGACGCTGCCCTGGCCCAGGAGGCGGGCCTCGATCCCGCTACCCGCGTCATTGCCCCGTGTGCCCACGACACCGCTTCCGCTGTCGCGGCAGTACCCGCCGAAGACCGCCAATGGATCTATATCTCGTGCGGTACTTGGTCGCTTATGGGGGCCGAACTCCCCGAGCCGATTACGTCGGAAAAGGCGCTCAAATACAACTTCACAAACGAAGGCGGCATCCGCGGAACCATTCGGTTTCTCAAGAACATCATGGGACTGTGGGTGCTTCAGGAATGCCGCGCGGCATGGGCCAAACGCGGGGAAACTTACGACTATGCAGAACTCACTGATAGGGCTCGGGGCGCAGAACCGTTCGAGACGCTGCTCGATGTCGACGCCCCCCTGTTTCTCAACCCCGACGACATGCTCGACGCGATTGCCGAATACTGCAGAGCCACCGGGCAGCGCGCGCCCCGGACGGTCGGGGGCGCCGTGCGCGCCGTGCTCGAGGGGCTTGCCCTATGCTACGCCCTCACCCTTGAGGAACTCGAAGACACGATCGGCATTGCCCCAGAACGCATCCACATGGTCGGGGGCGGGACCCAAAACGAACTCTTGTGCCAACTGGCCAGCGACGCAACCGGGCGCCCCGTCATCGCCGGGCCCGTCGAAGCTACGGCCATGGGAAACCTGATCGCGCAAGCCATGGCCACAGGGCGCATCGCCGACTTGTCCGCCGCGCGTCGGCTCGTCGCCCAATCTACGCAACTGACTACCTACCAGCCAACAAACACGGCCGCTTGGCGACCAGTCCTCGAACGTTTCAGGCAGATGAGGGACTGACGCGGCCTTTTCGCTCGCCCTGTCGTTGGCCAAGAGTCAGCAGTAGCTGAGCGCCGGAGCAGGAAGGCGCCATTCCCGGTTCCCGCGGCGTTCCCCCGAAGGATGTCCCCGTCGCGTTTCCCTTTGCCGAATACTTCCCGCAAGGAGGGTGTTTGCGCCGTTTGCCTCATACCCCGGCTTTCCGAGACATTTTCTAAGAAAGGTCGAAAAAAGGAAATGGAATTCCGCCGAGAATTGTTATATGCTTGAAGATATTGAGGGCACTTCCTGTGCGACCGTGGCAACCATGGGTACACTGAAGCGGTGAAGACAGAAAAGGACAGTCCGACGCGCCCCGACCGCCAAGACCCTTTCCACCTGCCCCGAAACATCGGCAAGCATCTTAAGAAGTGTTTCGACGCTTATTCAAGCCAAGACCGGCGAGCCCCAAGCTGTGTGAAGTACCTGTGGCTATACGTGGAAAACGCGTCGCGGGCCTCGGACGACAAACGGGCCAACGCCAGAGCGCTCCAACTGGACGACTGGCTTAACGTGGTCGACGAGGCGGCCTCGCTCGGCGCGCACTGCGTGATCGTATGCGTTCAAGCGCCCTTGGGACAGTATCCCGACCTGTGGCGGCTCTGTCAGTGGGCGCAGACCCCCCATGACATGATGGTTGGCCTTTATAGCGGCGGCACAACGTTCGAGGACGTCGACATCGAAGCCATTAAGCTGCTGGACTTGTCGCGCTTGTGTCTTTTTGTGGACAAGAAATACGTGAAGACGGTGAAAAAGGCGGTGGCGCACGAAGGGATCGCCGTTTGCTCCGCAGACGTGGATCACGAGGAACACGCGCCCCCCTGCTCGATGCCCGAGGACATCATCTGCGTCGGCGCCGAAGGTAATCTATACACCTGCGGCCTTGTCCTGGGCAACGAGGAGTTCAATCTAGGCAACGTGTTCGAGAAACCCCTCCATGCAGTCGTCGAAGACGATTCGCTTCCTCGCCACGTGCCCGCCGACGTACCACACAACGGCCAAAAATCATGCACCGCGTGTCCCCCCCTTATGGCCGAGCGCGTGATGCGGCAAGGGGCACAAGCCGGCGGCGCGGACCAGCCTGTCGGCTAAGACTCCGTTCGCGACGACTTTTCTCGGACTTTATGGGCCGGTGTCTGAGTCTGGACGCCGGCGATGATTGACGCGCGGGCGTCGCGTCGGTCGCGCTAAGAGCGTCAACTCGGGCGCGCGCGTGGCGGCAATCGCGTATGCGGCGTTTTCCGATGCTTGACACACGGGGGCAACCGTATGGTACCATTCACTCGTCATTGAGCGGGAGTAACTCAGTGGTAGAGTGCAACCTTGCCAAGGTTGACGTCGCGGGTTCAAATCCCGTCTCCCGCTCCATTTTTTTTGTTTTGCGGGCCGCTAGCTCAGTCGGTAGAGCAGGTGACTCTTAATCACAAGGTCGGGGGTTCGATCCCCTCGCGGCCCACCATGTGATTGCCGGCATTGGTTTACGGGGTTATCAAGCGGGGCTCGTTTGCCTTTGCTGTGTTCGTTGCAGTCGTTTCCTAGGCTTGGGCGAGTGGCGGAATTGGCAGACGCGCTGGATTTAGGATCCAGTGCCGCAAGGTGTGCGGGTTCGAGTCCCGCCTCGCCCACCAACCGAGAGTGTAGACAGACATGCCCGACAAGAAGGACAAAATAGTGCCCGAACCGGACAAGGACGTGGAGGAAAAGGAGGCCGCTTCCGCCGAGGCGGTCGATCGGGAGGCCGAGGAAGAAGACGTTTTTGTCCAGGATCCGGTATTCCAGATTGACTACAAAGGCGACTGTTCGTACGAGGTCAAGGTGGAAGTGCCGTCCGCAAACGAGGCGAAACAGGCCGAGGAGATGTTCGACGAGCTTGCCCGGGAGGCCGAGGTCCCGGGATTTCGCAAAGGGCGCGCGCCGAGAAAGCTCATCGAGCGGAAATTCCTGAAGGCCGTCAAGAGCGACGTCGAGGCAAAGTTGGTCAATGCCGCGTTCAAAAAACTCGTCAAGGACAGCGACCTGAAACCCATCGGCGCGTTGGATATCGACGGACTCGACGGCGACGAGAAACGCGAGGAAGGCGAGAATCTCGTGTTCACTCTCAGGTTCGAGGTGGCGCCCCGGGTTGAACTTGGGGCTTATCGGGACGTGAAAGTCGAACGCCCGATCATGGTGCCTGAACAGGAACAGATTGATGCCGCAATAGATGAAATCCGCTCCCGGTTCGCCGTTTTCGAGACACTCGAAGGCGGCGTTGCCGCCGAGGGCGACCAGGTCGAGATCGACTTCAGGGGAACAGTCGACGGCGAGGAGTTCGATGGGGGCTCGGCGGTCGATTACCCGTACATGCTGGGCACGCGACGGTTCTTTCCGGAGTTTGAGGAAGCGCTTCGCGGCGGCTGTGCCGGCGACGAAGTGGCCTGCAACGTCACATTCTCGGATGATTACTACAACGAGAAACTCCGCGGCAAGACGGCACATTTCGCTATTAGGATAAAGGACGTCAAGCGTCGGAATCTGCCCGAACTGAACGACACGTTTGCCAGGCAAGCGGGCTTCGACAATCCTGAAGACATGCGTGAAAAGGTCGCCGAGCGCCTTACGGAAAGTGCGAAGGCGCGT
>DUZM01000100.1 GCA_013349485.1 Candidatus Hydrogenedentota bacterium
CGTTTCGCATTACAGCCGAGAGATATCAGCAGTTCGCTTCGTTTCATGGCCGCCTTCACGCTTCGAGCCGTGAGAAAACACCAATCGACACAAAGAGACGTCGGCGAGCGGCGTGCCCGGTGACGGGGTCTGGGACACGACGCGCCCGGAACCGTGCGGATCCCAAACGATCCCCAGCGAAACGGTCTCTGCCTTCGCCTCGCGCTTCGTCATCCCCCTGAAGTCGGGGAGCCTCGGTCCCGCGTATGCGCTTGCCCTTTCGTAGGCGGCAAGGCGGGGATCTTCCAAGAGATCCATATCGTCTAAAGGCGCTAGAAGTTCCAATGCCGCCGCGATTCGGGCGGCCTCGTCGGCCATAATGCCGTCCTTGCCGTTGTCTGTCTTCACCGGACGAGCGACGGGATCGAGGGGACAGTTCATGTCGGTCAATGCTTTCCGGACTACTTCTTTAAACACGGGAGCGGCGCAATAGCCGCCGTAGTACTTTTTGGCGCCGGGCTCCTGAACAACAATAACGGCGCAAATCATGGGCTTTCCCACCGGCGCGAAACCCGCGAACACGGCATTATAGCGCTTGTTCTTGTCGCGGTATGGTGGAATCTGGGCCGTCCCGGTCTTTCCCCCGACACGGTATTCCCTTATGCTTGCCCTGCTGCCTGTACCTTCTGTTACGACCCGGTGGCAGAGTTCTTTCACGGTGTTTGCCGTTTCTACGGCGACAATTCGTTTCGGCTCTTGGTGGGGATGTTGATACGTGACGGTCCCCTCCCGGCTCACTGCGCGTTCGACGATGTAGGGTGTTACCAACATCCCGCCATTGGCAACGGCGGCAAACGCGCGGACTAACTGGAGCATGGTAACATTGATTTCGTAACCCATCGCGAGCGAACTCACAGAATACCCCGACCATTGACTCTGCGGGAGGAATATGCCGCGACTCTCGCCCGGGAAGTCCGAGCCGGTAGTCTCGCCGAATCCAAACCTACGGATCCATGCTTCGATTTGATCGGGCCCGAGCCGTAATGCCACCTTGTTCATGGCGATGTTGCTTGATTGGGCGAAACACACCGAAAACGGCTGTTCTCCCTCCAGAATGTGATCATCACGAATCCATCGCCGCAACCCCATGTACCAACGCCCCTTCTGCTCGCAGTCGATAGGCATATCGGGTGTAACAACCTTCTGCTCGAGGGCTGCGGCGGCGATGACGATTTTGAACGCCGATCCCGGCTCGAAGACGTCTACGAGAGCGCGGTTCTTGCGTTCGTTTGGCGCGAACTCCCAGAACCGATTTGGGTTGAAAGTGGGCCGGCACGCCAGCGCGAGGATCGCGCCCGTATTGGGGTCCATGACGACGCCCATCGCGCGCGGCGCTTGGGTTCGGACGAGGGCGGCGTCGAGTTCTTCTTCAAGGTAGCGCTGTATGTTTCTGTCGAGGGTGAGATAGAGATGGTCGCCGCCGGTCGGCGGTTCGTACTCGAGGGTCAGCGAGGCAAGGAGTCGGCGCGTTTCGCCGCCGGACCTGCGCGCCACCTGTTTGCCTGCAACACTCCGGAGGTATTTGTCGAAGGCGAATTCGATGCCGCCGCCGCCCGCGCGGTCGCGATTCACAAACCCAAGCGCGTGGGCGGCCAGACTTCCTTCGGGATAGTAGCGCAACGGTTCTTGTTCGATGCCCAGCCGCCTGTTGTCGAGGAGTCCCCCTTCTTCGAGTCGCTCCAGTTCGTCTTGTGTGAGCCAACGCTTGACCCAAGCAAACCGGCGTCCGGCCTGCTGGGAATCCGTCTTGGCCAAGCGGGCCGCCACCGTGTCCGGATCGATGTCAAGCACGGCGCGCAACTGGGCCGCGAGCTTGCGGGGGTCGTCGACATATCGCGGATCGGCCCACAGGGATGGCGCGTCCCTATCGAGGGCTAAGACCCGGCCGTTTCGGTCGAGTATATTCCCGCGGGGTACGGGGATATCGCGCCAGCCCTTGTGGTTATGGTCCTCCTGTGTCAGCCTGACGTCGGGCGCGGCCTGGAGCTGGGCCAAACGAAACACGATCGCTCCGAATCCAAACAATAGGAGTGCAAGTACGGCGCGAATCCGGAATGCATGGGCGGCATTCGCGGGGCCGATGCGTCGCGCCCGGGAGGGGGTTCGCGATGTCGATCGTTTTCCCATGGCGCGCCTCACTGGATTCCCGGCGGGTCGTGGCGCGCCGTATGGACCCCGGAACGTGTGTCACCTTCAAGACTGATGAGCCAAATGCGGGCGGGATCGGGTTTGACGAGGTCGAGTCCTTCGGCCTCTGCGCGCGCCGGGCCCATGCTCTCGAGCCGTTGTTCTTTCTCGCGCAATTCATGGCGCAGCTCGTCGATTTCCCGCTCGAGTTCAACCAGTTCTTCCTCGACCCTCGAGCTTTCGTAGTCGTAGTTACGTTGGGTCTGGACGCGCAACCAGGTTTCGCCAAAAAGTACGGCAAAGGGGAAGAGGAGAAATGGAAGCCATTTGGTCCAGCCGCGGAGCGAGGCGCGCCGCCGTCTCGTTCCTACCCGGTGCATCATGGGGCGGCCTCCGGAATCGCCAGCCGCTCTGCCGCGCGCAATTTTGCGCTGCGGGCCCGAGGATTCATCCGAATCTCCTCGGACGTCGGCCGGATCGGCTTAGGCGTGAGCAGGCGCAGCCGCGGGGGTGTCTCGGACGCTATGCGCCCGTCGGGACGGAACTCGCGCCGAACGCGCGCGGCGTCGCGCATGGCGTTTTTCACTAGCCGGTCCTCTCCGGAATGAAAAGAGATCGCCACAAGCCGGCCGCCGGGCGCCAAGCGATCAATGGCTTGAACCAAGGTGCTCTCGAGCCAGCGGAGTTCCTCGTTGACGGCGATGCGGATGGCCTGGAATACGAGGCGCGTCTCTTCGGGGACGCCGCGGACGAACGGCAGCGCCGCATGCACGGCCTCGAACAGGTCTCGGGTTGTTTCCAGGCGGCCTTCTCGGCACCGGCCTATGATCGCCGAAGCGATGCGCCGGGGTCTTTTCAAATCGCCGTACTGCTTCAAAACACGTGCGAGCCTTTCTTCGTCGGTGGTTGCGAGGAATTCGGCGGCGGTAGGCCCTTGCGTCGGGTCCATGCGCATGTCGAGCGGGCCATCCTTTTCGAGGGAGAAGCCTCGGGCCGCGTCGTCGAGCTGCATGGTCGATACGCCGGCGTCCAGCAGCACACCTTGAACTTCCGGCACCCCGAGTTCTGCCAGCACCGCCGCGAGGTTTGCGTAGTTTCGGCGGAGAACCGTTGCGCAACCGTAAGGGGCCAACTGCTCCGCCGCCATCTTAACGGCAACGGGGTCGCGATCCAACGCGATCAGTCTTCCGGTAATCAGGCGTTCGGCTATGAGGACGGCATGACCGCCCGCGCCAGCGGTGCAGTCCACATAGACGCCGTCTTCACGAACCCGCAACCATGTAATGGCAGGCCCGGCCAGAACGGGAACGTGCACCGTAGCTAGGCCGCTTTTCGGAATTCCTGCACGGCCTGCGATTCGCTGTCGTACCGGTTGAACAAGGACGTCACACCGACCATGCGGAATAAGCGGTCCAAGTACAAACTGAGCCCGACGAGCTTCATATCGCCGTGCAGTGCGCGGACTTGGCGCAGCCGCTCGACGAGCACCCCTACGCCCATGTAGCTCATGAACCGGACGTGCTTGAGGTTCAGCACCACGTCGCTGTGTCCCTCGCGGATGCAGCGGAGCAACGCGACGCGAAGGTCCATCACTCCCTCCTCATCCACGTCGCCGTCGAGCCGCAACACCCGAACCGACCCCTGCTCCTCGCTGTCAATTGTCATGGCACTCTTTACCTTTCTCCTCGCCCACTGTATCGAGTCCAAGGTCGCCCACAAAAAGCTGAGCGGCCATTTCCTTGTACGCGGCGTCGTTCCGATCCTTGAAGGCGCGCCAGGCGCGCAGGCTCCACAACTCGAGGTGGTCGTCCACGCCAACCACCACGGCCTCGTTGGCGTCCTCGGTGAGGCCCGCGTACTCGCGGAGATGCGTCGGCAACGCCATGCGTCCTTGCCTGTCCGGGCGCCCCTCGGCCACGCTCCCGAAGAACAACCGACGGAAATCCACCGCCTTGGCGTTCATTGCGGAGTATTTGCTTACTTGGTCGCGGATCGAATTCCAGGCATCGCGGTGGAACAGGAATACACAGTTGTCGAACCCCCGGGTCATGAGCCACATCTCGTGGCCGAGGACGTGCATGATGTCCCGAAACCGTCGGGGGAGCGTCATGCGCCCCTTGTTGTCGAGATGGGTTTGTGCTTCCCCAAAGTACACGGTGCTTCCCTGTCGCTCCCCATTTCTCCCTATTCCGCCACTGCTCGGTTTAATCTACCACTATTCCCCACCTTTGTCAACAGAAAAATGCAGCCGCTGACGTGTGTCTTCTCCTTTCCGGACAAGGACTTAGGCGGGGAGGGCGGGGCACACAATATGTTGTGCTATTAGCGAAAGAACTACTAAATATGGTGGTGTCGCGCAGGGTCGGTGGGTCAGTTGTTGACCGTCGGCCGGGGCCGATCTGCAATCTTTCACGGTCGAGGGGATAATAGTGGTTTTGACGGCGCGGTGGATTCTGAGTTTTTCAGTTGTCGGTTTCTGATTTTGGATTCGGGGGCGGAGGAAGTGTTCGGGGGCTTCGCTTTTCCGACAGGAAGCCCCCTTGGTTGTTATTGTTTTTGGGCGTTTCTCACGCGGTTCAGGCCGGCGACGATGGCGCGGACGGCGGCCTGGTCGATGTTGGTATCCTCGCCGACGCCGAAAATCACGGTGCCGTCGTCGAGTTTGAGCGGCACGTAGGCCATGGCCTTGGTGTCGGCGCCCTTGCCGACCGCCTGTTCATGATAGTCGTCGATGGTGAAGGCGGGGGTGTCCAACTGCTGCATGGCGTGGACAAAGGCCGAGACGGGCCCGTTGCCGTCGGCGCTGACGGTTTTCTCGACGCCATCGACAACTACCTTCAGTTCGCCGTGAATCTGGGTCGGATCCGCGTCGTCCGGCCTGGGCCAATATCCGATCAGTCGATAGGGGCCTTCCGGTTTGAGGAATTCGCTCTCGAACAACGCGTAGAGTTCGGCGCTTTGTATCTCGCGGCCGACTTCGTCGGCGAGGCGCTGGACGGCGTGTCCGAGTTCGGGATGCATGGGTTTGGGCACCTCGAGGCCGTAGTCCTGTTCGAGCACCCAGGCGGCGCCGCCTTTGCCGGACTGCGAGTTGATGCGGACCAGGCGCTCGAATTTGCGGCCGAGGTCGGCGGGGTCCACGTGTAGATAGGGGACTTTCCAGCCCATCCCGAACTTCCGGGGGGCTTCGTCGAGTTTGTGCATACCCTTGCGGATGGCGTCCTGGTGCGAGCCCGAGAAGGCCGTAAAAACGAACTCGCCTGCGTACGGTTGCCGATAGTAGATGGGCATGCCGGTGAGCCGTTCGATGGTCTCGGCGATCCTCGGCAGATCCGAGAAGTCGAGGCCCGTATCGATGCCGCGCGATCGGAGATTGTTGGCCAGGGTCACGATGTCCACGTTGCCAGTGCGTTCGCCATGGCCGAACAGGGTTCCCTCGACGCGGTCGGCGCCCGCCAGCAACGCCAGTTCCGTCGCGGCGACCGCCATGCCTTGATCGTTATGCGAGTGAAGCGAGATCGTGACTTTGTCCCGTTCGCGGAAATTGCGGCAGAACCACTCGATGAGGTCCGCGTAGTGGTTGGGCGGCCGCCGCTCGACGGTGGCGGGCAGATTGAGGATCATCGGCTTTTCGGCCGTGGCTTTGCCCCAGGTCTCGAAAGCGGCTTCGCAGACCTCGAGGGCGAACGCGGGATCGGTATCCGTAAACTCCTCGGGCGAGAACTCGAACCGGATGTCGCTTTCGGGCATGGCGCTGGTGCCGTCGCGGATCAGCTCGATCGCCGCCGTGACCATTTCGATGGTGCCTTTCGGATCGAGGTTGAACACCTGGCGCATATGGAGGTCCGAGGTCGCGCAATAGGCGTGCAGGATCCCGTGTTTGACGCCCTCGAGGGACTCGAGGGTCCGCTCGATCAGATGCGAGCGGCACTGCACCAGGCTCATGATGAATACGCCGTCGGGAATATGGTTCTCGTCGACGAGGCGCCGCACCGAGCTGAAGTCGTCCTCGCTTGCCGATGGGAACCCGACCTCGATGTGTTTGAAGCCGATTTCGCACAGGAGATGGAACAACTCGAGCTTCTGCTCGGGATTGAGCGGCGTGGGCAGCGCCTGGTTCCCGTCGCGCAGGTCAACCGAACACCATTGCGGCGCCCGCTCGAGCGTGCGCGACGGCCATTGCCGATCCGGCAGATCGATGCACTTTGGCGCTACGTACTTCGGTACTTCGGGCTGGCCACGGCCCGGCGCCGTTGCTACGCCTCGTGTCGTGCTCATTGTTCCTTCTCCTCTTCGTTGCGGACATAGAAAAAGGCCCAAGGGCAACCGCTGTCGCTCTTGGGCCTGGCCTTGCCTCGATTCGGGCCGCCTACCTAGGCCGCTTCCCCGAGTTGGAGACAGACCAGGCCCCTCGCAGGAGGAGCTGCGTAAGTCGTATACCCCGCTGGTCCGTCCAACCCGTCATGATCTTTCTCCACGTGTCTATTCTAATGATAAAAGGTCGTTGCGCCGATGTCAAGTCCGCGAGATTTAGAAGAGTCTCGACAAGAAGACGCTCACGACGAAGCGTTACGCTTCATAACAGGAGATGAAGTATGGAGATGAAGACGGGGCAGTTCAGAGAGACTTCGTGACACTACTCAGATCTTTTATGCGGCAGGCATCCGCGAGAAGACTTTCCGGCAAAGACGGTCAGCCGGTTCGCGGCTCTTGCTGGCGCGTATCTTCGTGGTAAGGACCTTTTTTGCAGCGGATCTTCGGGGCGCGGACTTCACGGGCGCGATCCAGGGCGGCATGAATATCGAGGGCGCAAAATTGGACGGGGCCAAAGGGCTTGACATCCCAGCGGGCCCGGCAACTTGAGCGCCGGGTGACACCTCAAGCGATAGCTTGGCGGTGTCTTCAGGCTTTCACAGGAGCAGTGCGGCTACGGGCGGCCCATAGCATGGGGCAGGGGACAGAAGACAAAAGACAGGAGTCAGGAATTGGAGGCCAGGGTGCGGCGGCATACGTCGGGACGGTTTGTGATGATTGCGTCAACGCCCAGGGCCGCGACGCGCCGGATGGCGGCGACGTCGTCAACGGCCCAGGCGGCGACGGTTCGATTGTCTGCCTTGAGGGACCTCATGACGTCGCCGGTGAGGCACGGGTAGTGAACGGAGAAGCCATGAACGCCGAGGAAGCGTCCGGCGCGGAGGAAGCAGTCCCATTGTTCGGGTCTTTCGTCGTGGCAACCGCCGATGAAGAAGCACGGGACGTCGGGGGCCTCGGTTAGCACGATCGCGCATACGATCGCCGAGAAGGATTGGACGACGACTTGTTCAGCCATATGCAGCGAGCGGATAATGTCGGCGGTCTTTCGTGTAAGTTCGAGGTTGGGCGTGCGGCTCGATTCGATCATATCGAGGGCTTCGCGTCGGAAATCCGCGTCGAATGCCTGATGATGTGCAGCGCGTTTTATCAGGGCCGCGAGCAACGTGTCGTCGCTGCCGCAATCCTTTATTTCGATATATACGCCGATAGTGTCTTTGGCGAACGCGAGCGCCTCGGCCAGGGTAGGCACGCGCTCGCCAGCGAAGTCCGTCCCTTTCCATGAGCCCGCATCGAGGCATTTCAACGCGGCAAGCGTATGCATTGCGACGGGACCCGCGCCGTCGGTGGTTCGCTCGAGGACGGGGTCATGGATGACGACCAACTCGCCGTCTTTGGTCAGCCTGACGTCGAGTTCAAAAGCGTCGGCATTCATCTCGAGGGCGAGTCGGAACGCCGCCATTGTGTTTTCGGGTGCGTATGCGCTCGCGCCGCGATGCGCAACCACCGAGATAAGACTTGGGGCCATGTCGGGTTTCGCTTGCCTGTGATTTGTCTGGGCTAGACGGTAACACACCGGTTCGACCACTTCAACGGCGGGATAGGCGGGCGGGGAAGCGCAGCCGGGGGGGGAGAACCTACAAAAAGATAAACCGGGAGCGTCCCCCGCTCGGGGAGCGCTCCCGGAAGCCTAACGCTTTCAAGTTGTTCTACCGACTGCTAGAGAGCCGCCTTCAGTGCCGGCGTGGTCGCTGCCGCGGCGCTGAAATCGCTCGCGACGAAATCGGTCGGCGTACCGCCACCCGCCGACAGGCCGATGACGGCGCTCTCAGCAACTGCGTTCAGGTACGACAGTTCGACGTTGCCGTTCGTGTAAATGACAACTTGGAACGTGCTCGTAGCCGTTGCGCCCGATTCCGGAATGTCCGTGTACGTAACGACGACGCCGTCGGTCATCTCTTCGTACTGGACACTGGCACCGGTGGCCGTCGCGTCCAGATCGGTCCGGAGGCCGGACACGCCTGGATTCGCGAAGTGCGCCGTGATCGTCTTGGCCGCCGCGGCCGCCGCGTTGCCCAGTTCGACCGCGCCGTCTTCCAGCACCGTCATTTGATTGTAGGTCTGGCCGTACAGCGAGACGGCTGTGGTCAGGCCAACGGCGGTGCCCAGCGTCGCATCCGTCGGACTGGTGTGCGTCGCGAAGTCGGCGTTAGCCTGCGTCACCTTGTACGTGTTGTTTCCTTGACGCGTGAAGGTGAACGTCTTGTTCGCGACTTCCGCAGCCAGGTCCACCGCGTTGTCAAAACTCATGGTCATGTAGTCCTGCGCGGTGGTCGCCGTGACCGTTTCGGTCCCGGCCGTGCCTGCGTTCACGGTGATGGTGCCGGTTGTCCCGGCCGTGATGCCGACGGTGATGGTGTCCGGCGCTGCACGCCCGGTCAACCTACCTGAGGTCGGCGAAACCGTAATGCCCTCATCAGCAGTAACGGTGTAACTCATTCTGCTGATGTTACGGCCGGTATTGTCGACCGTAAACGTCGCATCCGTCCCTGCCGTCATGTGCAATGACGTCGCGGACACGCTGAGGACAGGTTGCGGGCAACCGACCAACGCGATG
Source organism: Candidatus Hydrogenedentota bacterium (assembly GCA_013349485.1). GTDB lineage: Bacteria > Hydrogenedentota > Hydrogenedentia > Hydrogenedentales > SLHB01 > DUZN01. The sequence continues at coordinate 9,095 of DUZM01000100.1, forward strand.
CAAGACAAGACCAACAGTGGTGTCAAAACTCCCAAACGCCGCATATGCTAGTTCCTCCTTTCGCAACCCCACCCGTGGGGAAACCTTGAGCCCAGGTACATAACAACTACCCCAATTGTTACCTATCCCTGAAGCGATTTTCTGATATATTACCCGGTGCCAGCGGAAAAATCAAGCAAAAAATCTCTAAAAAGCCCCGATTCTGTACAAGATGAGGCGAGATAAGGCCGCGAATTCGGGCTGGAAAAGCCGACATAACCGATTGGGCGCTATGCATAAGGCGCTCTATTACATTGAATTACACGACGTCAGGCAGCTTAGTGGGCGTCTGCTCTCATCGTTGTAACTCCCGGTGGCGCCGTTAATTCAGAACTCTTTAGCCGCTGTTCGGAAGCAACGGAAGTACACATTCAGGCCGCTTGCTCTCCCCGCCATTTTGCCCTTTCATTGGCGGCGCGCTCTTGGGACGAGATCATGAATTGTTGGCGAACGGGACTCGAACGGCGGAGGATGCGGCGCGTGTTTTCCCTGCTTTGCCGATGAGTATCAGACAGGGATGAGCATATATCAGCAGACCGATATTTGTATCGTAAGACAATGACATCGGCTAGGTGTGCCAACGCGGCTGGGCCGGGTGCGCGCGTCGCCAGCGCCCTACCGCTCCCGCGTTTTGACTTTGGGCGATACCATCAAAGAAGCCGGGCTCCTCTCACGGGGGCGCCTGCATCTGGACGCGCGTCCTGCGGCGTGGTATCATCCGGCTGTAATTCGTGGCGTGCCGCTTTTGTAGGTTTCAGGAGAGGCTGTTGACTACTCAAGAACCGCCCGACGATACCCGGGACGATATTGATCAACGCGAAGACCAGGGCGACGCCGAAGGCGAAGACCTGCGCGGCGCCGAGGGGGCGCCTGCGCGCGCTTCCGAGGCCGTGCTCGAGGGTCGGCTTGCAGTCCCTGTATTGAAGGGCGTCGAGGGCATCGACGTTGCGTTGGCGCTGTTCAGCGCGTTTTGTATCGTGGTGGCGGGGACGCTGGCGTACTATGGTGCAGTCGGCATACCGTTTCATGCCGAGGATCAGCGACTGATCGTTGAGAACGTCGGTGTGCACCGGCTCGCGACGTTCGGCTCGGCGCTCGATAGTGAGGCCCCGCGGCCGTTGACGAACTTCAGCTTTGCGCTGAATTGGACGCTGACGCCGGGCAGCGCCAGAGGCTTTCACCTGGTGAATGTCGTCATCCATCTTGTCAACGGCGTGCTTGTTTTCCTGCTTGCACGGCGGCTTCACCCGAAAGGCACGCCAGAGGCCGTCAGTATGGTGGCGGGGCTGTTGTTTGTGCTGCATCCATTGAACACGGAGAGCGTGAATTACGTGGTGGGCCGGGCCGGGCTTCTGGCGGCGTTCTTCAGTCTTGTGTCCGTACTTCTTTTCGTTCGCGCCACGAAAGACGTCGAGCACGTCCGTGCCACGGCGCTGGGTCTCTCGGTGTTGTGTTTTGTGCTCGCCTGGGCGTGCAAGGAGACGGCGCTGATCGTGCCGGTACTCGTCGTTGTGGTCGATCGCGTTATGCGCGGCGAGGGCCTTCGCAAGCGGTTGGCCGTCCACGCGCCCTACTGGGGGGCGATGGCACTCATTCTGGCCGTCCGCATGACCACACGGCAAGGCGCGCTGGGCGCCAGACGTTTGCCGCCCGGCGTTATCGGGCATCTTGCCAGACTAGCGGTCTTTCCACGCGGGCTGAGTGTTGCCCAGGCCCCGCCGGAGGCATTGGGGGGTATGGCGCTGTCGCTGGTCATCATCGTGGCGGTAGCGGTTGGTATTCTGGCGGGTCGCCGGTCGGTATTGAGGGTCGCTGGGGTCTGGTGTATAGGCGCCCTGGCGGTAAGCGTGCTGTTCGCTGTCGGGGAGC
>DUZM01000111.1 GCA_013349485.1 Candidatus Hydrogenedentota bacterium
CCCGACGGCTGGCCGAGTTTTCCCGTCAGCGCGGCATCTTGCTTGTGCCCGGCGTCGAGTTGCTCGTGGAAGGCAAACACGTCGTCGTCTTGAACCCTGACAAAGACCAATGCGCCGCGCGAACCTATTCGGAACTGCGCGCGCTCGGACGACGCAACGCCGTCATCTTGGCCCCCCATCCCTACTATCCACTCGACCATTGCCTCCGCAACGCGTTAGTCAAGAACATCGACGTGTTCGACGCCATCGAATACAGCAGCGTGTACCTCCGAGGCATCGGGTTCAATGGCCGGGCCCGGCGCGTCGCCCAACGGTTCGGCTTGCCGTTGGTGGGCACCTCCGACATGCATTTCGAACCGTTCACAGATACCACGTTCACTTGGATTCAGGCGGAGCCCTGCGTAAACTCCGTTGTCGAAGCCGTTCGCGAGGGTCGGGTGCGCCTCGACACGCGTTCGTGCACCTGCACGCGCGCGGCACAGATGTTTTGGCGGACTGTCCGCGACATGACCCAAGGTCTCTGGACAAGGCAGAATTGAGGAGATCGGAGTAAGATGATCAACCGTCTAGCAGTTCTTGGCGGCAGCAGTGTATATATCCCCGAATTCATTCTGTCGATTATCTCGCGGAATCTGAACGTCAAGGAGATCGTGCTGGTAGGCCGGCCCGGCCACAAACTCCCCCTCGTCACCAACTTCTGCCAACGCCTGATCGATAAGAGCGGCTTTCCCGCAAAGGTCCGCGCAAGCGTCGAACTCGAAGAAGCCGTCGCGGGCGCAAAATACGTCGTCAACCATATCCGCGTTGGCGGGATGAAGGCGCGTCTTCGCGATGAGAAACTCCCGCCAAAGCACGGCATGATCGGCGATGAATGCCTCGGCGCAGGCGGCGTTGCGAACGCCTTGCGCACATTGCCCGTTATATTCGATTATGTTCAACGAATAGAACAGGTTGCGCCTAACGCCACCTTTATCAACATGACCCACCCAATGGGCATTGTCGTCGAGGCGCTCATCAACTATTCCACAATGAACGTCGTGGGCGCGGGCGACCAGCCAATGGCCTATATCAAAAAGCTCGCCTCCCTCCTCCACCGCGACCCGGCCGATATTTGGGTGGACTACATCGGCCTCAGCCGCATGGGATGGATTCAAGACGTCAAAGTCGAAGGACGGAGCTACATGGCCCAAGTGCTCGAGCGCCTGGAACACCGCAGAGACGACGGATTTGACGACGAGCTCATCGAGCTTTTCCGGATGATTCCTACGCGGACCACCAGTCTGTACTTTCACCAGGACGAAGTCCTGAAACGGCAGAAAACGTGCGCCCGCTTCCGCGCCGAAGTGCTTTGCGAGGCCGAAAAACAGATCCTCAAACTATACGAAAATGAACACCTTACGGAGGTCCCCGAACTCACCCGCGAGCGGAACGCCGTCTGGTACGAAGACACCATCGTGCCCCTCATACAAGGCCTCGAGCGTAAGAAGGCGTGTGACGCAATCTTGTGCGTTCGTAACGCAGGAGCAATTAGAGATCTCCCCGACAATTGCAGCGTGGAAATCCCCGTGTCCGTCAGCGATAGAGGCCTGAAACCGCGGCACGTCGGAAGCTGCCCTCGGTTCCTGAAAGGCCTTTTCGTCTCTGTCAAAGAAAGCGACCGCCTCACCGTCGAGGCCGCGCGCCACAAATCCTACGAATACGCGCTTCAGGCGCTCACAATTAACCCCCTGGTGCCCTCCCTAAAGGCCGCGAAGAAATTCCTCGATCGGATTGTCAAAGAAGAAGGCATTGAATTACACTAGGAGGGCGCAACGACCCTTATCATCGAGGAAGGGCCCCGTTGACGCCGATAGACGCAAGGCGCCTATAGACATCGGCAGCCTGGGCCGCCGAGGCGGGATCAATAGCGAGGGTGAGAACATGCGAACGATTGGGATGGCAATCACTGCAATTTGGCTTGCAGCGGCAGCGTTTGGGCAAGTTCCCGTGGTCGGCGAAGACGGGCTCTCACTAAAAGACTTGGTGAAAAGCCAGAAACTCGTAACGGCCGTCCTGAGCAAATCCGACGCCGAAGACCCAAACCTCCGGGTCGTCGAAGTCACCGACGATTGGGTAATTCTCGAATCGCCATTGGCCGAAACGCGCGTATACCTCTTCGATGCACTCAAAGAGATCCGCGTGCAAGACGGCAAAGTGGCCGTCACGAAAACGGACCATGAGGCGCAACGTCGCCTCAGGGCCCGCGAAGAACCCATCGTGACCCGAGCTTTCGATCGCGCCGCCGAGGTCTTCAAATACGCCGGCGGCAATCAACCCCTCAGAATGCGTGGCGCCGTCTTGCTCGCATTGAAGGACGACGAAGAGGCCCTCGGGTACCTTCGCCAACTCGCCGACGGCAATGACCCGGGCACCCAACTGGCCGGCGTCGCGTGTCTTTACCTTGCCGGGGATGCCGAGAACCGCGAATCCGTGATCATGAAAGGCATCGAAAGTGGCAATCACAAAGTTAAAGCCTTGGCGGCACAACTAGCCGGCCTGCTGGGCGTCCACGAAGCCGAGCCCATTTTGCTGCAGATGCTGCAACGCCGAACGGCCGACTTATCCGTACCCGCCGCCCGCGCCCTGGCCCGATTAGGCAACCGAGAGTCCATCCCGACACTCCTCGAGATGATCAATACCGAGGACAGAGGTGAAGCCGCAGTGTTTGCGCTGTCCCGCCTGGGAGGACAGGACATCGTCGAGCAGATGAAGATCCTACTCGAACGTACGACTATGATGCCGCGGTATCGTGTTATCCGCGTGCTCCATGCGCTGAAATCGCCGCTCGGATCGCAACTACTGCGCGACGAATCTATGAAGATGCCCACGCTCGAGCTCGAAAGCGCCCTGATACTTGCACGCGAAGGCGATTGGGAGGCCATGGACATACTCCGCGCACGCCTCAGGAGTCGATACAACCCGGAAGAGGAAACGCTGAAAAACCGCGCCCGGGCCGCCGCGGCCATGCTTGAGGGCGGGCACTCCCCCTCCATCGCCGACTTGCAGCGTCTGCTCCAATTGACGGAAGTGGACGTGCTTGGACTCACGAAAGCCAAACCCGTCGACAGAAAACTCGTCATCAACAACGTGGCCATCAAAGTGTGCGAGTTGATTGCGGCGCTTGGCCGGCTCGATATGCTCTCACTCTTACAGCCCGTGATCGAGAGCGGCGACCCGCGCGTCGCACTGGCCGCATGTGAAGCCGCCGTCGCGCTCACTGACGTCGAGTTCCGCCAACGCCTCGTCCAAGTGCAACAGGACCAATGACCGACCGCTTACACGTCTTGATCGAAGGGTTTGTGCAGGGCGTAGGATTCCGATTTTCAACCGTGCGCGAGGCCCAGAAACTCGAACTCTGCGGCTGGGTGCGCAACTGCCCCGACGGCCGCGTCGAGGCGGAATTCGAGGGACCGCGTCCCGCCCTCGACAAAATGCTCCAGTGGTGCCGCCGCGGGCCTGCCTTCTCGCGCGTCGCCAACGTGACACCCACCTGGGACTCGGGCACCCCCCGATACGCCAATTTCTCCATACGTTTTTGACGCGCCGCGCGCGGTGCGCCCAAAAACGACCCTGGTAGCGAACAACCGATAGCGAACGGCCGAACGCCTATCCGTGCAGGTTGCCGCCGTCCCTCAGTACCCAAAGCATCTCCGTGCTCGACGCCCCGAACGGCCGGCAATCGAAATCCCCGAAAAGTGCTTCGACCGCGAACCCGCACAGTCTCACCAGGTTGTCCATCTCCCGCCGCGTCACCCACGTGCGCACCAGCGGCAACGTCACCGAACGCCGGACCCGGCCCGCAGCGTCCACCTCGTGAATCAGATGCTCCTCGATGAGCAACTGCTCGGCTTCATCATACGTCGAAGAACAGTAGTGGACCAGCGTATCCGCCGAACTCGGAATCGGATACCGGCCCGCTAACCGCAACCCGCCCCCCTGCGGCCCCGACTGGGCGGCAATCTGCAACGGCTTCGGCACCCACATATTCAGCATGAATACCCCGTCCCGCTGCAGGTGGCGCCGGGCCGTTTCAAGGCAACGACGTTGCGCTGCGGGCGTCATCAGATGCATGAACGTCCGATAAGGCATCACGATCAAATCGAACTGCTCACCCAGGTCGAAATCCGTCATGTCCGCTTGCACCAACCTCAACGCGCCCGCCGTCTTCCCTACCGCCCGCAGCTTCGCCCGGCACCGCTCGAGCATCGGCCCCGAATTGTCCAACCCCGTCACGTCGCCCCCCGACATCGCAATCGGAATCGCAATCCGCCCCGTGCCGCACCCAAGCTCAAGCGTCCGCCCCCCTATGCGCACCGCCTGGCCCACATAGAACTCCGCCTCCCCCGGAAGCCCCTGATGGACTATGTCGTAGAACTCGGCCCACCGGTCATATACAGCCATCGCAGCCCCTTTCATCCCCCCCAAACACACGATTCCGCGAGTACTATAACATGTTTGTTGCCTCGCTTCGCCTGCTCGTGCCGGGGCGCATAGTCGCAACCGAAGAACTGAGTAACGCGGCGGGCCAACGTCTGCACGCACCACCGACCTGGAACCCTCGACGATGCCTGCGACGCGCGAACGAGATAGCCTACTCGTCGTCAGTGGGCGGCAGTGGGCCGCTGCCGTAGCCGATGGATTCTCCGTTAAACGTATTCAGGCAGGGCAATTCTCGGAACAGCCGCTCGATGGTCGCCCGGCTGAAGGGATAAGGGCTGTCGATTTTCAGGTTTCGGAGCGCGTCCAGATTTTCAAGATGGCGGAGGCCGCGATCCGTGATGTTTCCTTGCACGGACAAGTGATTCATCGCGCGCATGTTCGCCAGGTATGAAAGCCCCTTGTCGGTAATCAGGTCGCCGCGGATGTTGAGCCGCTCGAGTGCGGTCAGTTTCTCGAGATGCGCCATGCCGCGATCGCTGAGCGCAGAGCCGCCGATGCCCTGTAACCACTTGAGCCGCGTCAGATTGGCTAGGCATGCGAGGTCTTCGTCGCGCAATCCCTCCCCGTGGCAGGAGATGCTCAGATTCTCGAGCTTGGTCAACGCCGCCAGATTCAGGCCCGAATAGTCTTGAACAACTGCTGGACCCGCCCTTAAAAACTCGAGGTCTCTCAGCGCGTTGAGGCGACTAATGCCCGATATAGTGATGGGTCCGTTGACTTGCAGACGGCGCAACGAGGTGCTTGTCGCCAATGCGGCCAGGCCATTTTCGGTTAGGCCGTTGGCCATAAGTGTCAGGCGCCTCAAATTGGGGAGTTTTGCGAGGTACTCGAGCCCCATATCCGTGATGCCAATGCCGCTGGATATTACGAGTTCCTCAAGATTCTTGAGCCGCGACAGATACACCAAGCCCCTGTCCGTAAATGCCCCGGCTTCCGTCGGATCCGCTGGGCAGTTGCCTCGAGCGCGTAGCCGCCTGAGACCCTCGAGTTCCGCCACACAAGCCAAGCCGGCGTCCGTGATGCCCGTGTATGGCAATGTCAAGTCTTCCAGCGACTGCATCGTTGCGATATGAGCGAGTCCCCTGTCGGTGACGGGGTTATTGTGCAGGTCAAGCAACTTGAGCGAACGCAGAGGAAGCAGGTGGACAATCCCGGCATCGGTGATAGTCCGCATATGCACCAGCCGGAGTTCCTCGAGGTTCACAAGGCTGGATAAATGAGCCAAGCCCTTGTCGCTAAGCTGAAATGTCGAGCCAAACAGTGTAAGACTCCTCAGCGAATCCATCTCTTTGAGGTACCGAAGCGCCTCGTCGCCGTACATTGCGCCGTCGAGTTTCAGGAACTTGATGGAATCAAGTTCGGTGAGTCCGGGGCCGGCGATATTGTCCGCTGTAATCTGGAGTTCCCGTAGCAACTGCAATTTACCCAGTCCGGCTAGTGCGGCGTCGGTCACGAAGCCGCCCGTAAGCAATAGGGCTTGCAGTGATTCGAGTCGCTCAATATAACGTAGGCTTGAATTATCGAAGTATCCGGCGACAATCTGCAGTTCCTCGAGCTCCCTGAAGTTCTCTAGAAATCCAAGGCTATGACCGGCGGCATCCACGTTGCAGAGATACAGAATCCTGAGTCCTGTCAATCCGCGGAGATGGCGCAAGATTGCCTCACCAGAGCCCTGCCCGCTTGACCTGGGATACGAAATGTATACGCCCGACAGGTCATAAGGGCCGAGCTCCGACAGGGGGGACAAGTCGCGCAGCGCAGTCCTGGCTACGCTGAGCCGCACAGGCATATCCGCAGGCACCGTCACGTCCCCCTGAGCCGGACCCAGGTACTCCCATTCGTCAAACCAGTCATAGTTGGGCCCCAGACGGTACCGTCGGGACATCGGGCGGGTCTGGACGGACAGCGTTCCCAGAAAACGATCCTCCGGGAAATGAATAACCCGCGGCTTGCCTGTTGTTTGTTGCGGTTCCGTCGCGACTGTTGGCGCTTCGTCGGCCGGGAGAGGTGATAAGCTCGCCTCTTCGGACGGCGAATCGTTGAAACGGTCTTGTGCAGGCTCCATTACAGGTTCCGAGGCCAGAATCAGATGGTGCGAAGAAGCTGACGCGAGCTTAGACATGTCCGGCCTTGATGCATATAGGTAAAAGGCCGCGGCTAACACGATAACTGCAAACGCTGCCCCGCCCGCCGCAACGGCCTGTTTCACGCCCAGGAGCGAACGCAGCCCTCCGCTTCTCGCGGCAGGAGCGCCCGCCTTTCCGGGCGCGGCCGCGCCGAACGAAGCAAGCTTCGGCAGGACCGCCAGAACGCCCAACGTGAAGTCTTTGCCGGGCCGGGTGCGTTCGAGCGACTGCTCAACGAACCCCGCCACTTCACGCTTCAGCATGCGGCGGCCCCGCGATAGGCGTTGCCTGACCGCGTCGGCGGAAAGGCCGAGGGCATGTCCGACGCGTTCCACGGATTGGCCTTCGCGGTAGTACAGGATTAGCGGCACACGATAGGCCTCGGGGACCTGCTCGAGCGCGCGCCACAAAACGGTCTCTTCTTCCTTGTTCATGGCGGCTTCGCGTGGGGTGAGGCCGGCCTTGGGCGGAGCTTGCGAGTCCTCGAACGGCGCGGCATCCGCTAGCACGTCCCGCTGCATTCTCCTCAAGGACCGCGCGGCAAGGCGCCGGACAATCGTACAAAGCCACGGCCGGAGTTTACTCGAGTCTTTAAGGTCTCCGAGATGCCGCCAAGCTGCGACAAACGCGTCCTGGGCCAGTTCCTCACTGAGTCCGATGTTGCCGGTGCTGCTGTACGCGACGGCGCATACCAACGACTTGTAACGTTCGACGATTCCCGCGAACGCCTGGCGATTGCCCGCCCGCGACGCCTCGAGCAGCGCCGTGTCGGTGATTGCCGTTCCAGCCATTTCGCAGACCCTCCGTGTATCGCCTCCATCTATTAGGAGGCACAAAACCGGCGGGCTGTGACAAAGAAAACCGTCGCGGTCTCGATTATACCCTGGAATGCATTAACTGCGGGAAGCCCGAAGCGAAGAGTCTCTTCCCCGGAGTTCCCGCAGTGCACTGAGGAGACAAGACGTTGCGGAACGGAGACGGAAAGGCCAGGCGCTATTGCCCTTCAGGGGCAGGACCTGTGCGCGGCCCTGCGAATGCGGCCATGCCGATATCAACCCGTTCTCGATTGAAGGTTCGGAGCGAGGGCAGTTCTCTGTACAGCCGCTCTATCGCCCCCCGACTCAAGCGGTTGGAAGTGTCCAGCTCCAACATTCTTAGGGAGTCCAGGCTTTCAAGGTGGCGCAACCCGCGGTCGGTGATATTCCCGTTCCCCCTGATGTACAGCCGTTCCAGGGAACGCGTGTCCGCCAGATAGGACAGCGCCTTGTCCGTTAAGCCGTCGCCGCCGATGCTGAGGAGCTGCAAGGCGCTCAGGCCTTTCAGATGCGCCATGCCCGCATCGCTGAACGTCGGCCCGCTGCCAAGACTCAGCCATTCGAGCCCTTTGAGATCGGCCACGCAAGCCGTATCCTCGTCCCGCAATGTACCGTTGAACGAAAGGGTGAGGTGCTTGAGTTTCGTCAGGTTCGAGAGGGCCAAGCCTGAGTAATCTTGAACGAACCTGCCTACCTTTAGCCGCTCCAGGTCCACCAGAGCATCCAGATGATTCACTCCGGAGACAGTCAGTTTCCCGGGGCAGGAAATGTTCAGGTAACGTAACGACTGCATACTCGCTAACGTGGCCAAGCCATTGTCAGTTATCCCGTTGCACATGAGACTCAGCCATGTTAGATTAGGCAGCCGCGCCAAGAATTCCAGTCCCGTATCCGTGATGCCGCTGCCGCTGCAAATACTGAGCGTTTCAAGCTTCTTCAGCTTAGACAAATGATAGAGGCCCCTGTCTGTAAACGGCCCAGGGTCCGTTAAGTCAACAGGACGACCACCTCCGGCGCTTAGCCATCGAAGCTCCTCGAGTTCGGCCACATAGGCCAACCCCCTGTCCGTCATACCGAAATACGGCAAGTGGAGCTTCTCCAGGGACTTCGTTTCTGCTATATGCGCGAGCCCTTGTTCCGTGACCTGCGTCCCGGCCAACTGCAAGCTCTTGAGGGAGCGGAAAGGCAGTAAATGCACCAAGGCGGCGTCATCGATGCCGTGTACATCCAAAAACCATAGTTCCTCGAGGTCCGAAAGCTGCGCGAGGTGAATAAGGCCGGCATCCGTGAACGCCAAATCTGGTCCAACTAAGCTCAGATATCTTAGCGAAGGGATATCCTTTAGATAGCGGAGTGCCTGGTCGCCGTCGCGACAGCGGACGCCGTGGAATTCGAGGAACCTCAGGGAAGGTAGGCTGGAAAGATGGGCCAAGCCCGCAACTGCGATGTCGTCGGCGCCGAGCATCAGTTCACGCAATGAGGTCAGTCTGGACACGCGTGCCAGAACAGCGTCTGGAATCGTGCCACTTGTCGTCAACTTGAGGGCCTCGAGTGATTTGAGACCCCTCAAGTAGGCCAGGCCTGACTCAGCGATGGAATCCGCGCCCGCGATGCGGAGTTCCTCGAGTTCTTTCAGGTTCTTGATAAATCGGCAGTCGTTCGCTGCAAGATTCAGATCTCGTAATCCCAAGCACTTCAGCCCCGTCAAGTCGGCCAGATGCGGCATAATAGCGGCCTCGGGGTTGGGCAACAGGCCTGGCGGACAAGAGATAAAGAGCGAGTGCAGGTCGCCAGGGTTCAGCGCCGAAAGCGGCGAAAGATCGTGCAGCGCCCCTGCCGCCACTTCGAGCCGCACCGCCACGTCTGACGGAACGGTTACGTCGCCCTGGGCCGGCCCCAGATAGTCCCATTCGTCGGATCGATCGCAGCCGCGAGCCAACCGGTACTCACACTCGCATAAACCGGTACCTATGCTCAGTGTTCCCAAGAAACGGTCTTTTGGAAAATGAATTACGCGCGTTCCAGGCGGCGCACCGGGCGTCTGTTGTGCCGCAGAAACCGTGTTGCCAGCGTCGAGCGCCGCAACGGTTCCCCGCCCCTCCGACGCATTTCCGGCCTCCTGGGCGCCGCCCGGCTGCGCGGCGCTTTCGAGGTCTTCGGTTTCGTGCGCGTTTTCCTGGGCCATGACCACCGGACTCGACTGGCTCGAACCATTTGCGTGAAGGAAATACGCCGCGCACAACCCGACGGCTATAGTAACGATAGCGCCCGTCGCGGCCAATTGTTTGGCGCCGAGCAGCGAACGCCAAAGACAAGAGGTCCCGGCGGGGTGTGCGGCGGCCCCAGCGGACTGAGCCCCGGAACCTGCCGCGCTGAATGTGGTGATTCGCGGCAGTGCACACAACACGCCCAGCGTGAAATCTTTGGCGGGGCGTGTGCGCTCGAGCGAGTGTTCCACGAGGCCGGCCACTTCGTCTTTCAGCATGCGTCGGCCCCGCGAGAGGCGTTGTTTGACGGCATCCGTCGAGAGGGCGAGCGTCTGTGCCACCTGTTGCACGGACTGCCCCTCGCGGTAGTACAGAATCAGCGGCAGGCGATAGCTTTCGGGCACCCGCTCGAGCGAGCGCCACATCAGCGCCTCTTCTTCCTTGGTAATCGCCGCGTCGCGGGGACTGGGCGCGGCCGTCCTTGCTTCGGAGCCGCTGTCCAGCAGCCTTGCTTGCATCACAACGTCGCGCCGCCGTTTCTCGAGCGCGCGGGCCGCCCGATGCCGGGCGATGCTGCAAAGCCAGGGCCGGAGTTTCTGCGGGTCCTTGAGCGCCGGCAAGTCGTGCCAGGCGGCGATAAACGTGTCCTGCGCCAGATCCTCGCTCAACGCAAAATCGCCCGTGGCGTTGTAGGTCACCGCGCAGATCAGCGACTTATACCGCTCGACGATACCTGCGAACGCCTGGCGGTTGCCCGCTCGCGACGCCTCGAACAACGCTGCGTCCGTTGCCATAGAACCTTCCTCTCTTCCAAGGCCTCGACGTGTTTCTCTGTACTTATGGGACGCGTACGCGCGTTGCGGTGACAAACAAAGGTCGTCTACTACATTATACTCGAAAGCGTTTGTGTCATAACCCTGTGTAAGAAAAGGGGATGGGGGGATGATGGGGATGGGGGGATGATGGCGACAGGGGGATTCCGGGAATATGTGCACAGATGCCCGACTGAAAACAGAGTAACGCGCGGACGCCCCGACGGGGCAGAAGGACCATATACTTAGGTCCTTTGCGTCTCTTAGGTCTGCTGGGGTTAACGATTCAAATGCGATATAATGCCCGGAAACAGGGCCGAAAGCGACGGGCAAATGCGGGATGGAGATGATGGCCGAAGCGGAAACCACTTCCAATACGCGACAAAACACTCAGGCCTGGCACGCGCTCGATGTCGACACGGCGCTTGCGAAACTCGAAACGAACCCACAGCGCGGCCTCGAGGAGGCCGAGGCGGCACAACGCCTCGTGCACTATGGCCGAAACAA
>DUZM01000130.1 GCA_013349485.1 Candidatus Hydrogenedentota bacterium
TACCACCCCCTGGAATTTTCCGCAAGAACTGTGCCGCAAGCGGCATATAATAGCTAACCCGTTTAAAGAAAAAGAGTTACCGTATTTTGGTTCCGCACGGACTCGCATTAATGTGCGGGAAGATCAGCGATAAATTGTCGAAATTCGACGTTTTTTGTCGCTTCCGCCTCACTCATCTTGTTGGGTCCAAGGTCGCCAGTGCCCTTACCTGAACCCGCCTAATCCGCATCGCTTACGGCAACGCAGCGAATTCCGGGAGTCTCTTGGCGCAGAATATGTTAAGACATGGTCCTCGATACGCAGCCGTATTCATCGTTCAGTCTCAACCTGTCCACATCCAATATGTTACGGAGTTTCATCCACGTTGCGGCGCGCGATTCGGGCTGATGCAGTTGCCGCGGATAAAGGCGGGTAAGGCGGGCTCGTTGCGCTATCCACAAGTTATCCACAGACCGCGCAAGTGGCGCGTCCTGGATGTCGCAGCCGCGATCGAGAGTCATAACCTGTTGCAGTGCAAGGGGTTAATTTGATTTGCGGCAGTCTGGGAGCTGCGCAGTGCGCCGGCAAAAGCCCCCGGTTGCCAGCCACTTTTCAACAGCCGCGCCGGACTTCCTAACAGTTTTTCCACATGGAGCGACTGCGTTCCTGGCCAGGCGCTACGTGCGCTACGTGAAAGAAACGTCGCGGGTGTGTCACAATAGGTCGGCGTCGGGCAACGGAGACGGTTCAAGACGGGGGCAGGTTCTTGAAAAGGGTCGATGGGTCAGGATGTGCTCTCGAGAGGGACTATGCGGCATGCGCGTGATTGCGGGCCAGGCCAAAGGCGCTAAGCTGGTTGCGCCGAAAGGCATCGATGTACGGCCTACATTGGACCGTGTGCGGGAATCGCTGTTCAACATCCTTGCGCCACGGCTGTCGGGCGCCCGTTTCCTCGATTTGTACGCCGGCAGCGGCGCCAACGGTATCGAGGCGTTGAGCCGCGGCGCCGTCGAATGCGTCTTCATCGACAATGACTCCCGCTCGCTCAGGGCGATTCGCCGTAACTTGGCCACCACGGGTCTGGAGCGGAGCGCCACGGTCCGGCGCCGGGCGCTGCCCGAAAAGATTTGCGGCTTGGCCAAGGAATTCGGCAGATTTGACCTAATATTCGCTGACCCGCCTTACGCATTCGCTGACTACGAACGCCTGTTGGGCCTGATTCGACAAGAGGACCTCCTTCAGCGGGGCGGCGTGACCGTGATTGAGCACGACATGCGTACCAGGCTGCCCGACGAGGCCCACGGATACGTGTGTGCTCGGCGGGGCGATTACGGCGACACGGCGCTGTCTTTCTTCTCTTGACACGCAGGTTGGACCTAAGAAAACTGCGCGATATTCCATATTTTGACTTGACGCTTTATATGGTATTTGGTATCGTATAGAACATACAATATGTGGATGTGCCCACGCATCGGCACAATGTGAGCAGGGCTGTTCGAGTCGGCCATACCCGGGAAGGGGTCAAAGAACACGCTATGCGATGCCCGTTTTGCGGTGAGATCGAGGGGAAGGTGGTTGACTCGCGCTCGTCAAAAGATGCCGACTGTATCCGAAGACGGCGTGAATGTTTGAATTGCGGCAAGCGGTTCACCACCTACGAGCGCATCGAGGAAGTGGCCCAGATGGTCATCAAGAAGGACGGGCGCAGGGAACAGTTCGACCGATGGAAAATGAAGAGCGGTCTGCTTAAAGCCATCGAGAAACGCCCTGTCGGCCTCGACCAAGTGGACGCGCTCATCGACGAAGTTGAGCGCGAGCTTTTCAACAACGCCGAGCACGAGGTGCCGACGGCGGCCATCGGCGAAGCCGTCATGGCGAAGTTGCGGCAACTCGACGAGGTCGCTTACGTTCGTTTTGCCTCCGTTTACCGGCAGTTCAAGGATCTCAACGAGTTCATGAGCGAACTCAAGAGCATGCTTTCTTAGGCGCCCGACCGTTCGGCAGCGGCGGCAGGAACCGCGGGAACATGCGCCGCTGAGCGCAGGAGGTGGTCTGTTGACTTTTTTGCTTAATTCGCGGTAATATAGTGCGTCCATCGGGCGGGACCATACTTATTTTTCATGCCTGCCTTCTTAGTAGTACGTTTTCGGCAAGGCTCGTCATTGGGAAGGAGAACATTCGCGTGGCTCGAAAACGTGGAGTCCTCAAGCATACGTACACCAACCCTGGCTTCACCCTCGTAGAAATCCTCGTGGCCTTGGCCGTAATGAGCGCTGCAACCTTCATAATTGTTGCGTTGTACACGAACGCCATGTCGCTTGCCGAAATCAACCGTTGCAGGAAGGTCGCCGCGTCGCTCGCGGAAGAGAGAATGGCCGACCTCGTTCGAAACCCGGGCCAATATAGGTGGCCGGACCTGCAAAGCGCAGCCGATGGCGAGTTGATCCGGGTCGTGCCCGGGAAACCGGCCCGCATGAAGCCAGACCCGCCCAAGGCTATGCCGCTGGACTCACGCATGTACAAGCGAGAAGCAAACTTCTACGACGGTTTCCTATGCGAGGCCTACGTCAAAGCACCGGCGAACGCTCCCGAAGCAGGATATGTCGAGGTCACCGTGGCCGTGCGATGGACGCGAGAAGGGCGGGACTATGTTTTTACACTGACGTCCGCCATGCCGCGGGCAATCTTGGAGGAAACGGCATGAGGCGTATCCACCGCCGCGCAGGTTTTACGCTCATTGAGATTATCGTGGTCATTGGGCTGATGGGGGTCGTGACCACAATAGGCTGCGTGATGTTCTCTAGGATGTTCAGCGCCACAAGTGTGCTAACGGAACGGGTCGAACTCGACAACAAAGCGGAGGCGGTTTTCAAGACCCTCCGCAGAGATTTTGACCAGATCCTATCCGTGGAACTCTCCGGCGTGCCTATGCGGGGCGTCTTCGAGAACGCCAGCGATGACCGGAGCGCGATGACGTTGGACAAGGTGCTCGACAATGATCGGGTGATTATTCCGGTGCAACGCGCCGCTGGCGGCGCTGAAGAGGATCAGGCCGGCAAGGTGATGTACTGGATTGACCGCCAAGGCGGGGAGCCGACCTTGGTTCGTACGCACGGTACGCTCGATGAAGCGGAGCCGAAAAAGGCGCGCACGATTGTCCAGCCGGGCGTGGTCCGGATGCGGATCGAGTACGCGCCGAAAGACTCCGAAGCGTGGTTGCGGGACCAGGGCTGGGACAGGGACGACCTTCCTGGGGCCGTACGCGTGAGCCTGACGATTGTCGGCGATCATCCGCTCGAGCAGGTTTCTCGGAAAGCCGTGTTTCCCATCAATGTGAACTAGGAATCCGCTATGAATCGACGCTCGATAAGTAACTGTGGGGATGCCGGCGCGGCGCTTTTGGCTGCGTTGGCTCTGTTGGTGGTTTTTTCTTTGCTCGGCACCGCGTGTCTCGGACATGTCATGAGGGATATGGATGCGACCCGATACGAGTTGCGTACGGTTTACGCGCGCCAAAGCGCGAGCGCTGGCGTACATGCCGCCATCGGTGAGATAGCGCGCGCCTTGTCCGTCGGCGAGATGCCCAAAGAGGAGTTCGAGTTTGAGTTTCCCGTTTATGTTAAATACGATGAAAAGAGCGAGGCCGAGTTCGCTTCCGTGAAGCGCGAGGAGAAGGAAGGGGAGGCCGCCGAACTCGAGCCCCTATTCAACGTGCTCGCGCAACGTAAAGCCTTGGCGAAGGTTACGGTGCGTGACGAATCTGCCAAGGTCGACCTGAATCACGTGCCCCGGGCCGCGTTGGAGGCGCTCCCAGGCCTTGACCGTGCTACGGCGCGCGAGATTAAGAGCGTTTTGCCGAGAACGAACGAGGATGTCGGTTTGGCTGCCGACGACGAGCGGCGTTGGTTCAGCTCTGTTGACGACTTGGTCGTGCGCGGCATCGTCGCCCCCGCCGTTTTTGACGACTTGGACAAAGACTTGTTTACGGTATACTCCGGATATGACCTGGACCACCCCGAGGGCGTCATCAACTTGAACTCGGCGCCTGCCGAGGTCCTGGCCGCCGTGCTTGGCGTTGACATCGCGACCGCGGAAGCCGTTGTCGTCGCGCGTCCGTTCAACACGTTGGCGGAGGTCTGTGCGGCGGCCGGCAAAGACCCGGCGACATTGAATGTGCCTGCCTCGCTGCTTGCGCTGCGCTCGTGCTGTTTCCGGATCCGAAGCGAGGCGCGGTACGTGACCGTGTCCGAGGAGGGCGTCGGGTTTCGTCCCATAACGCAGACCGTCGAGGCGGTGGTGGTTTTCGACCCCGAAGGGCGCAATCCAAAAATCCGATTCTGGCGCTCGGACCTGGTGGTCGTCGGGGACGCGGCGAGTGAAGAAGGTACGGGCGCTGAGCCGGCATAGCGTATAGAAGACAGACCAGACGGCGAGACTATAGCGAGAACGCAACATAATACTAGTTCCAAGCGAATGGAGGAGTCGCAACATGGCCACCAGAGCCAGCAAACCGGGCGGTAGGGTAAAACGAGTGGCGAAGAAAAAGGTGGGGCCGCGCAGGGTCTCCGCAGGGGCCACAGTGGAAGAGGTCGTCCGGGGCGCTCCCGGCGTCGGCACCAGACGACGGGGACGCACGCTTTTCGTGGGGAGTGCCCGGAAAAGCGACGTGAACGCTTTCCTGCGGCAGTTGGTGATGTTGCTCGAAGCAGGCACGCCGATCCTGAAATCGCTTAAGACGTTGTCGGATCGAGGTCGGCCCGCGCTTCGGGCGCTCGTGGGCGACATTGCGGAGTACGTGGAGGCCGGCAATCCGCTTTGGCAAGCCTTTGACCGCCATCCGAGGCAGTTCGACACGGTATTCGTGAACATGATCAAAGCGAGTGAGGCCAGCGGTACGTTGACGACGGTCCTGGATCGGCTTGCGGCGTATCGCGAACAACGCGAGATCCTCAAGAAACGGGTTCGGGGTGCGTTGGCGTATCCGGTGGTGTTGTTGGTGGCTTGCGTACTCGTAATTGTTCTGCTGGTGAAGTTTGTTATTCCGGGAATCCAAGAGCTTTTCACGAAGTTTGACGTCGAGCTTCCTTGGTATACCGAGACCTTCATTAAAACGTCGAACTTCATCGGCGGCTGGGGCGGCATTTACATCGTCCTGGTCATCGTGGCCCTGATCGTTTTGTATAAGCTGTTGGTGTTGAACCGGCTTTGGCGGCTGCGGGCCGATCGCCTGAAACTGAGAATCCCGCTCATAGGCGGACTGGCGCAGAAGAACGCCATTGTCCAACTGACGCGGACGTTGTCGCTGCTGCTGAGCAGCGGGCTGTCCATGATGGCCACGCTCGAGTTGGTTCGGAACGCGGTTCGGAACCAGGCCGTATGCAACGTGGTTCAGCATTTGCGCGATTCCGTCGAGCGCGGCGAAGGGCTCGAGGACCCGTTGCGAGAAGTGCCGGGCGTTATACCGCCGGTGGTAACCGACATGCTGGTGACCGGCGAAGAGTCCGGCCGACTCGACAAGATAGCCGATCAGGTGGCCGACGTTTACGACGAAGAGGTGCGGATTACGATCAATACGATGGGCGAATTGCTTCAACCGATCCTGACGATATTCCTTGGCATTATCGTGCTTCTCTTGGTACTTAGCGTACTGGGCCCGCTGATTGAGATGATTCAGAAGCTCAGTGAAGCGGGCGGGGGCGCCGGCAGCGGCGCGCTGTAACATCTGACGACGTTGGGCGGGGTCTCTCGAACGCGTGAGACCCCGCCTTTTTCATATACCTGCCGCCATATCGGAGGACGCATTCTCATGGACGCTATTGAAGCACTGAAGACGCGCCGCAGTGTGCGCGCGTATAAGCCGGATCCCGTTCCTGCGGACGTTATCCGGGACATCGTTGACTGCGGACGGCTGGCGGCCACGGCCATCAATATCCAACCCTGGGAGTTTGTGGTCGTCACGGACGCCGCGGCGCGGCAACGGATCGCCGCGACGAGCGATTACGGCAAGTTCATCGCCGACGCGCCAGTTTGTATCGTGGTGTTGTCCAAGGACACAAAGTATTATCTCGAGGACGGCAGTGCGGCAACGCAGAATATTCTCGTGGCCGCTCGAGCGCACGGGCTCGGATCGTGTTGGGTGGCCGGCGACAAGAAGACCTATGCGGCCAAGATTCCGAAGCTGGTCGGTGCGCCGAAGGGCTACCGGCTCATAGCCCTTATCGCAATCGGCTATGCGGCGGCTGTGCCGAAACCCGAGAAACGCGGCCTCGCGGAGGTGTTGCACTGGGAAACGTTCTGAGCCGCAATGGAATCTCGGGCCTACACGCACATCGATCGGGGTGTCGTTACACTGGGCAACCGGTGGATCGAACGGCAATGGTCGACATTTCTGGGGCGTACGTCGAGTTTTGTGCAAAAAGGCGACGGTGTTGAGTGGGTAGCGGGCGGGTGCGGCGAGTTTCGGGTCGAGGTCGACGACACGTCCTTTGGCGTACTTGACTTCGGCGAAGTCGCGTGGAGCGAAGAGAACAGTGCCGTAGGGGCGACGGTTGTCGTTCGGAAAACCCGGCCGGGACTGGACGTCTCGATCCGCACCCTGGCTTGGCACAAATATCCGGCGCTTGTCCGGAGCGTGAGGGTGTATAACCGAGGGTCGCAGTCCGTGTTCTTGAAGGGGGCGACGGTGGACAGTCTATCGCTCCGGCGGGACGCAATCGTCGAGGACGCCGGCGATACGGGCGTGGCGCTGACCCTGGCCGATCGGGGCCTGATTGCCGGCGCGATGCACGGTGCAGCGGCCGAGTCTCGAGCCGGGGTTTTGGCCGTTACGGCGCCTTGCGCCCGCACCGTTGCGCCGGGGGAATCGTGGACGAGCCCTGAGACGTTTCTCGTGGCTTACTGGGGCGCGCTCGGCGACGCGCTCCGGTTCACGTTGGCCGAATTCCTCGAACGCTGCGTCTCTTTCAAAAATCAATCGGTAGTCTGAGTGAGACACATTGCGGCGCGCGGACACGGTCTTGTCTAGCGTTGACGTGGCCGCTTGGACGGCGACGTCGGATCGGGGCAAAGGACCCGGTGCGTTGCACCATAAGGAGGCACGTCATGCGGTGCGCACACTGCGGCGCCCAGCTCGCGGAGGAGGGTCAGGCATGTCCTCGATGCGGCAGGGACCCCGCGGAGTCCGGTTCTTCGGCGCGCACCGTTACGGCTGCGAACGTACGGGCCGGGGGCTTTAATGCCGGTTTGGAACAGGGACCTCTCGGGAAACAACCGGAGCGCGTTATCGGGGAGCGGTTTCAGGTGGTTCGCCGCTTGGGCCAAGGCGGGATGGGGGAGGTGTACGAGTGCTTCGACCGCCAGCTCGAACGGACGGTTGCCGTGAAACGTCTGCTGCCCGAGGTGTCTCGGGCGAGTCAAGGCGCTGAACGGTTCGTGGTTGAAGCGAAGTCGATCGCTTCGCTGAATCATCAGAATGTCGTCCACATCTACGACATCGCCGACGATGCGCGCGGCAAGTACATCGTCATGGAGTACGTGGATGGCGAGACGCTGGCCGGCCGGTTACACCGTGCGGGCACCCTGAGCGTTCCCGATGCGATCCATCTCATGTTGCAGATAGGCCGCGCGCTGCACCTGGCGCACGAACGCGGCGTCATTCACCGCGATATCAAGCCCGCCAACATCCTTATTACGTCCCGAGGTGTGCCAAAGCTTGCCGATTTCGGTTTGGCCCAGCTTGCGCGCGAACAAGACCTGACGCGAACGGGCACGGCCATGGGCACGTGGAGCTACGCCTCGCCGGAGCAGCTTACGGACGCGAAACGCGCGGACAGGCGCTCCGATATTTACTCGTGCGGCGCGATGATGTACGAAATGGTCACTGGCGACGGGCCGCGCCACATCCGCGAACGGGCCATCCCGCCGGCGCTGCGAAACACCATAGTCAAATGTCTCGCTAAATCGCCCGACGAGCGATTTCAAACCGTGCAGGAACTCTTGGCGGCACTGTCAAGCGTCTACCGCAAGGCCGGGGTTGCCCAATCCCCTCAACCGGCGCCGCCGGCAAAGCCACGGGAGTCACGCCCGCGGACAATTGAGCCGGTTACGCAGGAATCCGTGCTATGGCGCGCCAGGCGCAGGCCGTGGTCGCGTCCGATCCGCACCGTCCTGGGACTTGCCATATTGCTCTGCGTTCTGAAATTCCGCTATGAAGTAAATACTTCTATGCAAGGGTTTCTCGACCGCATCGAGCAGGATCCGGCGGCATGGCAGGCCGCACCGGTTGGCGTGCAACCGACGCAAACCTATGACGCGTACAGAACGCGCGTGTTTGGTTTCTTGAAAGGGTTGCCGTACTGGGGCGTGTCGGTGGTTCTTGCCTTGCTCTTTGCGGTCAAGCCGGTGTGGCGTTGTTTGGGAACCGTGTACCGCATAACGCCCGCGCGCTTGGTCATTAGAAAAGGGGTACTTCTTTTGAAGGAGGTGGATTGCCCGTTGGACGAGTTCGAGGAAGTTCGTATATCCCGGGGCCTTTTTGGCGCGCTGCTGCAATACGGGGACATCGAGCTGACGCGCCCGCGTAAGATGCCCTTGGTTCTCGAGGGGGTACCACGGCCTGAAAAGACAAAAGAGGCGATCCTGGCTCAGCTGACGCGACGAAGCTAGTGGCGCGGTCCCGCAAGTCTGCGACATGTCCCACGCCGTGGCATTCGTGCTCATGCCGCGGTGCGTAGTCGAGAAAGCAGTTGCGGACGCGACGGAGGAACGCGAGAGCGAATTCATTAACTCGTGATCTCGGGGAGGAAGGAGGAGCGGTCAAGTATGCTGCGTGTATTTCGTTGTGAATGCGGTCAGAAGATGAAGGTCACGCCCGAGATGTTGGGTAAAGCGGGCCGATGCGTGCACTGCGGGAGGGTCGTCACGCCTACAGCCGGCAACGCGCCGCCGATGCCGCCGCGGCGCTCTGATGCGGCCCCGGCAACCGAAGAGAGGCCCCAGCCGAGCCCTGTACCGGATTCCGGCAGCGATCTCAGCGAGGCGCCGGATCTCGAGGAACTCCTGGTGCCGGAAGAAGATTTCGAGGACGAGTATGAAGGTGCCGAGGAAGCGTCGCGCCATCCTCCGGCCCCGCGTCAGCCGCCGCCGCCTCCTCGTACGCGACGCCCTGAACCGCCCCAGGAATCCTTCGGACTTGATACATTCATCCGGGCGGTCGACATTGCGCTTGACTGGCGCAAGATAGTCGTCTCGATGGCATTGGGCGGCATCTGCGTCGTGGGCATTCTGATTTGCATTTTTATTGGCGCGCAAGACAACGACCTAATTCCGGTTGCGATTGTGCTGGGTGTGGTGTGGGCCGTGGCGTGGTCAGGCATATTCGCGGGCGGGGTCGGCCGCTTGGTCGAGATCGAGCTTACCGAACGGCGCCGCGCGCCGGCCCGAGAGGCGTGGCGGTTCATAGGCCGGCGTTTTGTGGGATTGGCCTTCGGGACACTCGGCCTCGTGTTGGCCGCGATCCTGTTGGGCGCACTTGTAAACGGAATCGTGTTTCTTATCGGCATGATTCCTTGGCTGGGTCCAATTCTAGCGGGCATCCTGACGCTTCCGCTGTTCGTCTTCAATCTGTTGCTGTTTTGTGTGCTGTGGAACGTGTGGATAGTCCCGTGCATCATGGCCGTCGAGGACTGTGGGGCCGTGTCGGCCGTGGATCGACTTGTCCAACTCGTTGTTAGGCGGGCTGGCCGTCTGATTGCGTACGAGGTCATCGCAAACAGCATTATTGCGCTTGTCACGACTCTTTCTATGGTGATTGGATACGCCTGTCTCGGCGTTACGGCGGGTATCACATCGAGCGGGTTATTCGTTGGTTTGGGGATGCGCGGCAGGTATTTCGGTGGCCCGGGTATAAGCGGTGTCTTGACCCAGATCGGCATCTGGATAACCGTTGCTTCCGCGGTAGTGGCTATCCTGGCACTCGCTGGGTTCGCGGGTGTCTACGCCCTTGCCTGCAGCACCGTGGTGTATAAGGCCGCACGGCAGCCCTGAGTCCGACTAACGGCCGCAGGGGAACCCCGAAGACGGGGCGGAGGACCGCCCACCAATGGAACGGAAATGGTACGTGCTCGATAAGAATGACGAGCAACGCGGACCCTTGACCGAGGACGAGGTGCGGGCGCTTGTCTCATCGCGTGCGTTGACGGCGACGGATTACTGCTGGTGTGAGGATCTCGATGACTGGGTCGTTCTCGATGAGGTGGCGGCGTTCGCGGCGGCGCTCGGAAGTCCGGAAACGGACGTGGGGGGGGGCTCGGGAGCCGGCTGGGGCCTGTTGCGGGAGACCTTTGAACGAGGGAAACGGGGCGCCGTACGAACGATGGCGACTGCCAAGCTCAAGGTGCGGCTCGCCAAGCTCCGAAGAACGCGTGAAAAACTGTGTGCGGCGCTTGGCGAAGAGGTCTACCGGGAGCGCGAGGAATTGTCTTTGCGCGGCGCCATGGAGATGCAGGTCAAGTCACTCGTAAAGTGTGATGAGGATATCGCGGCTATCGAGCGTGCAATCGCCGAAGTCGAAGCAGAACCAAGATAGCGGGAAGGGATGCCACAGGACACGACGGGCGAGGCGGAACTTGAGGTCGTCGGCGTTGCGCATGGCGGCTATGGCATTGGGCGGGTCGATGGTCGGGTGTGTTTCATCCCCTACGCGTTGCCGGGCGACGTGCTGCGCGTAGAGGCGCTTCGGGAGTCGAAAGGCGTCCTCTGGGGAGCGATCGCCGAACGGATCTGCCCGTCGCCGCACCTTATCGAGGCGCCGTGTCCTTGTTTTGGCGATTGCGGGTCGTGTACGTGGCTGCACTTTGCGTATCCAGCGCAGCAGGATTGGAAATGCCGGATCGTGCGCGACTGCTTCGTGCGGA
>DUZM01000167.1 GCA_013349485.1 Candidatus Hydrogenedentota bacterium
TGGTGTGCGATGGGGCGAGGAATGGGCGTCAATGGCGGGTTCGAGTTGGAACTTGGCCGGCAGGAACCGTCGTTGCGGCGCCCTGGTCGGATCCTCGATGCGCCCGAGGAGGACTTCGGCGCTTTCCCTGCCGATTGCCTCGCCCGGTTGCGAAGCCGTGATCATGGGGATGTCTACGGCGGCGCTTAACTCGTTGTCGTCGACCGTGGCGATCTCGATATCGCCGGGCACGCCGTACCCGCGCTCCGCGAGGGCGTCCAAGAGCATAGTCGCGAGCCCGTCGTGGTTTACGAACAGGGCGGTCGGGGGGTGTTGGTTGCTCATGATCGGTTCGATGCACGCTTCGATCGGCGCCACGTCCGAATCATAGATGCACATGAGTTCTTCCTGGAACGGCAGGGACGCTTCTTGCAGCGCGCGTCGATATCCGCGCAGCCGATCCTCGCTCGAGGTGGCGTCCAACTCGGTGGTGATGATGCCAATCGCTCGATGGCCGCGCTCGATGAGGGTCTTGGTCAACCGGAACGCGACGTCTTCGTTGTCCGTAACCACGAAATCCGAGTCGAGGCCGCGGACGTATCGATCGAGCAAGACGAAGGGATAGTTCGAGCGTCGGAACTTGTGCAATAGGTCAAGCATTTCGGGAGAGGCGTGCTGGAGCCAGAAGGCAATGCCTTCGATGCCGCTGTTTCGGATATCGGCGAGAAACTCGAACTCGTCCTTTGTGTTTAGGCGCCGGAAATAGACCATGGTATGGACGTCTCTCCGGGCGGCGGCTCGGATAAAGCCTTTCATGACCTCGCGATCATAATGGCATTCGAGCCCTGGACACGCCACGGCAACGGTTCGCCATGCCGGCACGCGCAGCAGCCGCTGGCGTTTCGAGATGGGGGCGACAAACGAACCGCGGCCCGGGGTCCGTGTGATATACCCCTCGAGTTCGAGGTCACGGAGCGCTTGCCGCGTAGGATTCCTGCTGACGTTATACTGGCGGGCCAACTCGAGTTCGGAAGGCACCCGCGCGCCCTCCGGCAACTCACCGCTCTCGATTTGGATTTTCAGGGCCCGTTTTATGGCCACGTAGACCGGCAAACCCGGAGGGAAGGTCGTCTCCATGCAGTCTCCTTCTCCCCCCGCATCCCCCCGACAACGAATCGTACTTTCGCTCGAAGGCCGAGGCGTTCCCGAGCGTCTTCGCCCGGCACTTCCCGACCTACGCCGTAGGCCGCAATCTGCCTGCGCGACATGCTATCACATTTTTTGCATGAGAGCCAAGAAATCTTGGTTGTTTTTCGTCTTCTTGAGCTTCTCGATGAGGAGTTCGGTGGCTTCGGCGACGTCGAGGGGGCTCAACACCTTAAGCATGAGCCAGATCCGCTGGAGTTCTTCCTCGCCGACGAGCAGTTCTTCTTTGCGCGTGCGCGACTTGTGCACGTCGATGGCCGGGAAGATGCGTTTTTCCATCAGGCGTCGATCCAGGTGTATTTCCATGTTGCCGGTGCCCTTGAACTCCTCGAAAATTACGTCGTCCATGCGGCTGCCGGTTTCCACAAGCGCCGTGGCGAGAATGGTGAGACTGCCGCCTTCCTCGATGTTCCGGGCCGCCCCAAAGAAACGCTTCGGCCGCTGGAGCGCGTTCGCGTCGACGCCGCCCGACATTACTTTGCCGCTGGCGGGCAAGATGTTGTTGTAGGCGCGGGCAAGACGCGTGATCGAGTCGAGCAATATGACGACGTCGCGTTTGTGCTCGACGAGGCGCTTGGCCTTTTCCATGACCATTTCGGCGACCTGGACATGGCGTTCGTAGGGTTCGTCGAACGTGGAGGCGATGACTTCCCCCTTGACCGACCGGGACATGTCGGTTACCTCCTCGGGCCGTTCGTCGATCAGCAAGACGATCACGATAACGTCGGGGTGATTGCTTGTGATGCTGTTGGCCATCTTCTGGAGCAGGACGGTTTTGCCCGTAAACGGGGCGGCGACGATCAGGCCGCGCTGGCCCATGCCGATAGGCGAAATCAGGTCCATGACGCGCATGGCCACCTCGGTTTGCGTCGTCTCGAGCGTAATGCGGCGGTTGGGGTGGAGGGGCGTCAGGTTATCGAAGAGGATGCGTTCCCGAGCGACGTCCGGGCTCTCATAATTGACGGCTTCGACTTTGAGCAGCGCGAAGTAGCGCTCTTGCTCCTTGGGCGGCCGGACGTGCCCCTGGATGGTGTCGCCGGTGCGCAGGCCGAACTTGCGGATCTGGGACGGGGACACGTAGATATCATCCGGCCCAGGCAGGTACGAGTAGTCACCCGAACGGAGGAAGCCGAATCCGTCGGGCAATATCTCGAGCGTTCCTTCGCCATAGACGGAGCCGGCGCTCTCGATGCTCGCCTGCAGGACTTTGAAAATGAGGTCCTGTTTCTTAAGTCCGCTGTAGCCCTCGATGTTGAGTTGGCGCGCCAGGTCTGCCAATTCGGTGACGGTCATCCGCTTGAGGCCGCCAATCGAGATTTCCTCCCCAGTTTCCGTGGTTTGCGCGACGGGGTTGCCGGGGCGTTCGACGAGGGTTTGCACAGGCGGATCCTGCGCGTACGAGGGACGCGATCGGGCGCGCGCCGCTCGACTCTTGCTGCTTCTGCCGTTCCCCGACAAGGACTTTCTGGGTCGGTTGCGGGGTTGGGTCACGTTTCGGTCACCGTCGTTTTTGTCCGTCATGGATCGTTCCTTCCAATGCCTATTTCTTTGTTTGTAATCGGTCAGTGAATCGCCGCCCAGTGGTAGCCGACCGCGACATCCACCCTGAGCGGCACGTCAAGTGCGATTGCGTTCTCCATGATGTTCTTGGTCAAGTCGGCCACGCCGTCGGCTTCGCGGGCCGGCGTTTCGAGCAGCAGCTCGTCGTGGACCTGAAGAAGCAGCCGGGTCGGCGTGCGCTTCAAGGCTTCATCAAGCCGGATCATCGCCAGTTTGATGACGTCCGCTGCCGTGCCCTGTACGGGCGTATTAATGGCGACGCGCTCCGCTGCTTTCCGGGACGCCGCGTCCGAACTATTCAACTCAGGCACGTAACGCCGCCGATTCAGGAGCGTCGTCACGTAGCCATTTTTCTTTGCCGTTTCCAGGGTCTGGTCGATCCAATTTCGAACGCCGGGATACTGCGCGAAGTACTGCTCGATGAATCGCGCCGCCTGGGCGTTGGATATGCCAATGTTTCTCGCCAGCCCGAAGGGGCTTATGCCGTAAACGACGCCAAAATTGACCGCTTTGGCCTGCCGGCGCATCTCCGGTGTCACGGCCTCTTCGGCGACGCCGAATATGCGCGCCGCGGTCCGGCGATGCACGTCCGTATCGGAGAAAAATGCATGCTTCAACTGGACGTCACCCGACAGGTGGGCGAGGATCCGCAACTCAATTTGCGAATAGTCGGCCGACACAAGCCGCCTATCCGCTCGCCCCGGAATGAATCCTTCGCGGATCCGCCGTCCGAACTCCGAGCGTATCGGGATGTTCTGCAGGTTCGGGTCGCTGCTGGACAAGCGTCCGGTGGCGGCCACGGCCTGGTTGAACGAGGTATGAATGCGGCCCGTTTCTGGGTTGACCAGTTTGGGCAGCGCCTCGACGTATGTCCCGCGAAGCTTTTCGAGTGTTCGGAACTCGAGAACCTTTCCCGGGAGGGGATGATGTTTGGACAACAGTTCGAGAACCTCGACGTCGGTCGAGTACCCCGTTTTCGTTCTTCTTAGGGGCTTGAGCCCAAGTTTCTTGAATAGTATCTCCTGCAGTTGCTTCGGAGAGTTAATCTGAAACGGCTGCCCGGCCAGTTCGAATATGGCCGCTTCTACCTCTTTCAGCCGGTGCTCGATTTCTTTCTTCAGATTGCCGAAGACGGCCAAATCGATCGCGATTCCCGCCATCTCCATCCGCGCCAGCACGCCGATTAAGGGAAGCTCAACCTGCTCGAATAAGGATTCGAGTCTGCGTTCGTGCAGCAGCGGACGAAACACCTCAGACAACCGCCACGTGATGTCCGCGTCTTCGCACGCATACGCGCACGCGCGGTCAACGGGGACAGTATCGAAGGTGACGGCTTTCGACCCCTTTCCGATCAAATCCGAGATCGGGATCGTTTTACGCCTGAGGTATTGAAGACTGACTTCCCCTAGATTATGCCTCAATCGGGAGGGGTCTGTCAAATAGGAAGCGACCATCGTGTCAAGAACGACGCCTGCGAGGCGTAGGCCGGCCCGCTCGAGCACGATGAGGTCATACTTTATGTTGTGTCCCACTTTGCCCACGGCGGGGTCTTCGAGCAAGGGCCGAAGCGCGTTGAGCACGGTCTCTTTGGCGAGCGGCTCGACCGTCTGCGCGGCGAAAAGGTCGTCGGAATGCGTGCGCCGAGCCAGCGCGTCCCGGGTGTGGCCAACGGGTATATAATAGGCCGTTCCGGGTTTGCAGCTCATCGAGATGCCAACGAGTTCCGCCCGCATCGGGTCGGTTGACGTGGTTTCGGTGTCGAGGGCAAAGCATTCAGCCGCGCGCATTTCCTCGATGACCCGTGTGAGTTCGTCCTGCGCCAGGATGAGGCCGTACGCCGTTTCCTCGATGTCGGCAGCATCGGGGAGAAATTCCTCGAGCAGGGATTGAAATTCGAGTTTCGCGAACACCTCGACCAACGCATCGCGGTTGAATTCCTTCCTGGCGCAGGCCTCGGGTTCGAGATCCAGGACGACGTTCGTATCAATGGTGACCAGCTTCCGGCTGAGAAACGCCATGTCACGATCGTCGGCGAGCCGTTCCCGTTGCTTTCCTTTTAGGTCGTCGGCGTGTTCGTACACGCCATCGAGCGATTGGTAGGTCTCGAGGAGCTTGCGCGCGGTTTTCTCGCCGATGCCGCGTACCCCGGGCACATTGTCCGATGTATCGCCCATGAGCCCGAACAGGTCGACGACGCGTTCGGGCGGAACCCCGTAGCGTTTCCGCACCCCTTGGGGGTCGTACCAGATTCCGCTATCCCCTTTGCTTGGGTCATAGACGGCTACGCGATCCGTGACGAGTTGAAGAGCGTCTTTGTCGCCGGTGACGATGACGACCTCCATGTTCTTGGCCTCGGCGCGCTTTGCGAGGGTGCCGATGACGTCGTCGGCTTCGACCCCGGGGACGCGGAGGGTCGTCACATTCAGCGCGGCCACGACCTCGTCGATCAAGGGCAGTTGCGACACCAATTCGTCGGGGGTCTCCTTCCGGTTGGCTTTGTACTCCGGGTAGAGTTCCGAGCGGAACGTCTTGCCGGGCGCGTCGAAGATTACGGCGATGTGCGTCGGTTCGTTCTCGCGGAGCAACTTGAGCATTACGCGGGCAAAACCGAACA
Source organism: Candidatus Hydrogenedentota bacterium (assembly GCA_013349485.1). Taxonomy (GTDB): domain Bacteria; phylum Hydrogenedentota; class Hydrogenedentia; order Hydrogenedentales; family SLHB01; genus DUZN01. The sequence goes on from DUZM01000167.1 coordinate 5,360, forward strand.
CGGCGTTGGTGGGCCGGCCTTTCGAATCGGTCAGCCCGCGAATGGCGTAAAACGAACGATACGCGAACGCGGCCCCGTCCACAATGAAAAGCCGTTCAGCCATGCGACCTCCTCGCGACCACCGCCAGGATCTCGTTGGCGGCCCGGGCCGATGCGCCGGGGCCGCCAAGACCTTCGCGCACTGCGGCGAGGTCGGCGATCATTTTGGCGCGGGCGGGCGTGTCGTCGACGAGCGAAAGCGTTGCCGGTAGGATGTTCTCGGCGCGGACGTCGTTCTGCACGAATTCCGGCACAATCCTTCGTCCGGCCAAGATGTTTACGAGGCCAATATGGTCTACGTGCACAATTCGCTTGGCGATCCAATGGCTCAACGCCGAGATTCGGTAGAGGATGACCATGGGCACGCCGAACAAGGCCGCCTCGAGCGTGGCGGTGCCTGAGGCCACCAGGCAGAACCGCGCGCCGAAAAGCAGATCGTACGTGCTGCCCACGGCGGTCTCGAGGGGGAAACGGCCGGCCAGGTTGCGGATCTGAACCGCGTGTTTTTCGTTGACACACGGGGCCACAAACCGGGCCTCGGCATACGCTTTGCGTATGCCCGACGCGACTTCAATCATGGGCGCGGTCAATCGGCGCACCTCCTGTTCGCGGCTTCCGGGGAAAAGCCCAATCACCAGCCCCTTGGTATACCGCTCGGACGGCGGCATCGATGCGATATGATCGAGCAGCGGGTGGCCAACGTACGTGCAGTCCACGTCAAGTTCTTTGTACAGGTCCTCCTCGAAGGGAAGAATAACAAGGATTTTCTGGACGATGCTCGCAATGGTGTAGATGCGTTCTTTCCGCCACGCCCAGACCTGAGGGCTGATATAGTACACCACCGGTATTCCCAGCGCCCTGGCGGCCTGCGCCAGCCGAATGTTGAATCCCGGATAGTCAATGACGACCAGACAATCAGGCCGTGTCCGGGCCAAATGAGCGACGGTGGCGCGAAACACTCGCCGAATCATCGGAAACGACTTGACGACCTCCGTAAATCCCATGAGGCCCTTGCTCGCCAGGTCGTGGCGGACGGCCATACCCGCACAGGCCATGCGCTGTCCTCCCAGCCCCTCGCTTGCCAGGTCCGGTTCGACGTCTTGGAGGGCGCGAATAAGGTTTGCGCCGTGTATGTCTCCGGAGGATTCTCCGGCCGAGAAGAAGATACGTGTCACTGCCTTGTCCGTATACAGTCCATGATTCGCTCCGCCAATTCGAGTGCGGCAAGCGCGTCTTCGCCAGCGACGATCGGACGTTCCCGTTTGCGAACGCACTCGACAAATGAGGCCAATTCTAGTTTCAGCGGCTCCTCTCGCTTCACCTCGAGAGGGTCAACGCTGATGAGGTCCATCGGCGTCATCCCGACCGCGAGATCGCCCGGTTTCTTGCGGTACACAAGCACCCGCTGTTCGCTGTAATCCGTGGAGACGTAAGCGTTTTCCTCGAAGACCCGGATCTTCCGCATCCGATCCATCGAGACGCGACTACTGGTCAGATTCGCCACGCAGCCCGAGGCAAAGCGGATCCGGGCGTTTGCAATGTCTTCGTATTCAGAGAACACCGGCACCCCGACCGCGTCCACGGAAGCGACTGCCGTCCCGTCGAGCCCGAGCGCGATCTCGAGATCGTGGATCATGAGGTCCAACACGACGCTTACATCGTGCCCGCGGTTCGGATAGGGGCTGAGCCGGTGGCACTCGATGAAACGGGGTCGCTTCAGCGCCTCGAACAGGGCGATAACGGCGCCGTTGAAGCGTTCGATATGCCCGACTTGCAGCAGGCGTCCGTTGGCCTGCGCGGCGGCCACCATCTCCTTGGCCTCGGCCACGGCGCCCGCGATGGGTTTCTCGACGAGGACGTCGACGCCGGCTTCGAGGAGTTCGATCGTTATGTCGCGGTGAAAGGTGGTTGGCACCGCGACGGAGGCGGCCTCGACGCCCGCCGCGATGAGGTGGGCCACCGAACGGAACTGCGGGACCGCGAAATCGGCGGCGGCATTGGCGGCCCGCTCGCCGTCCACATCGACCACGCCGGCAAGGCGGACGCCGCCTAACTCGTCGTAGACGCGGGCGTGGTGGTAGCCCAGATGGCCCACGCCGATGACAGCGACGCGCAGGGATGACATAGTGGCTTCCTCGATGAAGATGCTATTTCACGATGCCACGGATCGATTTGCGCACAAACTCGAGGAAGTGTGTGCGCTCCTCCGAGTCCTCCACGGAGGCCTCGATCTCGTGGAGTGCCTGGGTCGTATTGAGATCCGAGCGATACATGATTCGGTACATGGCCTTTATGCGGGCTCGGGCCGCTCCGTCGAGGCCGTTTCGGCGGAGACCCACCGTGTTGGGACCGCCGCACCGCGCGGGATTGCCCTCGACAAGCATGTAGGGCGGCACGTCTTTGTTGATCCGCGAGCAACCGCCCACGTATGCCATCGTCCCGATCGCGCACTCCTGATGGACGCCACACAGCCCGCTCAACTGGGCGTTGTCCTCGATCTCGACATGCCCTGCCAGCAGCGTACCGTTCGCGATGATGACCCGGTTGCCGAGGTGGCAGTCATGGCCGACATGTGCACAGGCCATGAATAGGCAATGGTCGCCGATGGCGGTGACCCGATGTTCGTCATCGTAACCTTCCATCGTGCTTGCACTTATCGTCACATGCTCGCGAAACGTATTGCCGTTGCCGATGCACGCCCGCCCGATAAGGCCTTCCCGATGTTTGAGGTCCTGGCAGAGCACCCCGATCTGCGTCCCGCTGAAAAGGCGGTTATTACGGCCAATGGTTGTTCGGCCTTCGATGACGCAATGCGGGCCCACGACGGTTCCCGGGCCGATTTGCACGTGCGCACCGATCACCGAATAGGCCTGGACTTCAACGTCCTCGGACAACGCTGCCTTCGGGTGAACGATAGCCGTCGGATGAATACTCATATCATTAAGCCGTACAAGACCTTATAGAAAGGATAAGAAACTGCAGACAAAAAGACCGGAACACCGTAGAAATAGCACAATTGATGTCCGAAATCAAGTCCGGAAGTCTGATGCCGCAACGGGAATTAGTTTGGTTTTTGTCTCGCGCGGCGTTTGCGTCGCGCCTTTTGCTTGCGGCGTTTCTCGCGCTCGAGCGCCTCGGGGCTTTGATCGCCCATTGTCTGGGCCTCGATAAGTGCGCACATGCGGCGGCGCGCGAAAAACCGGTTGAGGGCTTGCGACCGCTCTTTGTGCATCTTCACCTCGAGTCCGGTGGGGCGATGTTTAAGATAGACGCAGGTCGCCGTGCGGTTGACCTTCTGGCCGCCGGGGCCGCCGCTGCGGACGAATGACTCGTCGAGATCGGCCTCGACAAGGCCGCATGCCGCCATGCGTCGCCGCAACTCGGTTTCCTTCTTTGGTGTGACGCCAAACATGACAATAGGGCAAGGCGCGGGTTATTTCGCTCTAACCGTCCACGTTCGGGGGTGCTCGGCCAGGTAGACGAACTCAATTTCGGGAAACTTCTCGGCGAAGTGTTTGCACATGTTTTCCATGCCGGGCATCTCCGTGGTGCCGTGTTCGAGCGTGATAATTGCCGCGCCATATTCGTGGAGCCGCTCGCGCACCGCCCAATACGGCGCGCCGTCAAAACACACGATAAGCACGTCGGCCCCCGCGTCTACCACCGATTCGTCGGGGCCGGCGCACCCGACGCCCACGGCCGGGCGGCTCACTTTGCGCTCGGGATCGCCCATGACTTGCACGCTGTCCTCGCCCAACGGCCCGATCTTTCGCGCGACGTATTGTGCGAACTGGCGCAAGGTTTGTTCCGGGATCTCGTAGATTGCGTGGAGTCGGTGGCCTTTGCTCTCGTACACCCGCTTGTCCAGCCCGAGCCATGCCGCCCATGAATCGCGGATGCCTATCTTAGGCCATTGGTCCCACGTGTCATGCGCGCGCAGCACAACCATCCCCGTCTCTTCGAGGAATTTTTTCTTGGTAAGCCCCGGTTCCCTGTCGCGCCAGCGACCTTCGGGCGTCTCGTGCTGCCAGAACGTCGGTTCATGGCAGATCAGCAAGTCGCACCCCGCCGCGTGGGCCGCGCGAATCGTCTCGATGGACGCATACCAGCACACGCCCGCCTTCTTCACAGGCCGTTTCGGATCGCCGGTCTTAACCGTGTCAACGGTGCGTTCGCGATCCACCCATGGCGCATTGTCCAGCAAATATTCACGGATATCTTCGGCGTTGGTCATTTGGCTTTCCTTTGGGGTCGAGCACCCCGGTTCGCACGGTTGCGGCTCGCATGCTTCCGCCTGACATAAGGCGTCGGCCGTGGCACGTGCAGTCGGCAGAACCAGTGCCGTCAACAGGGGCAAGGCTGCCGTCGGTGCAAGGGCCGCGACTCTGGCAAGCAATCTCATGGTTTCCCCCTTTCCGTCCGCGTAACAATAAGGGTTGGGCAGGGATTCGTCAAGTTCTCGCCGCTTCGCTCAACTGGTCTATCTCGGGAAACGCGCGCAGCATGGGTATGCAGCGATCTTGATTCGCGAGGGCACAGGCACTAGGATTGCGTCGAGAGGGGTGTGCCGTGAGTGTAGGGATCGATATTGCCCGGGTGCGGGCGCTGTTGCCGGCGCGGCCCGAGGCCGGCCACAAGGGCACATTTGGCCATGTGTTTATAATCGGCGGCTCGAGAGGGTTCACCGGCGCGGTGAAGCTCGCGTGCGAAGGTGCGCAACGATCCGGCGTGGGTTTGGTGACGGCCGGCGTGCCGGAGCCGCTCGGCGACGTCATGGCGGCCTCGCTTCTCGAGTCGATGAGTTTCTTGTTGCCGGCGACCGATGCCGAGACGCTTGCGGGTACGCCTCGGGCGGTTGGGCGCGCCCTCGAGTTTGCGGCTGGGAAACAGGCCGTGGTGCTTGGGCCAGGGCTCTCGCAGCATGTCGAGACGCGCGCGTTCGTTCTCGAGTTCGTTCGACAATGCCCCGTGCCGCTATTGATAGACGCCGATGGACTCAACTGTCTGAGCACGGACTTGACGCCGTTGGATGAGGCGTCGGGGTCGCGCGTGCTCACGCCGCATCCCGGCGAAATGGCCCGGCTCATGAAGACGACCACGGCCGCGGTACAGCAGGATCGTGAACGGGCGGCGGCGACGTTTGCACAGGCGCACGGCTGCGTGGTGGCGCTGAAAGGCGCCGGAACGGTAGTGGCGGACGACTCGGGCGCGGTTTTGGTAAATGCGACGGGCAACTCGGGGCTCGCGTCGGGCGGGACCGGCGACGTGTTGTCCGGGCTGGTAGGCGGCCTGCTGGCGCAACGGATGGCGTCGTTGGACGCGACTGTGCTCGGCGTGTACCTTCATGGCTTGGCAGGCGACATCGCCGCCGAGGCCATGGGCGAACGCGGCATGGTGGCCGGCGACGTCGTACGGGCCATGCCGCAGGCGTGGCGCGCAATCGAACGGGGCGAATGATCCGTGGCGAACGTCGGGGACATCGGCGAA
>DUZM01000248.1 GCA_013349485.1 Candidatus Hydrogenedentota bacterium
GAAGCCCAATTCGTCCTCGGCGTACTCATCACCGCCATCGTCCTCCACCGCGACCTTGAAATAGAACTGCCCAACGTCAATCTTCCGGATCTCGTATTGGCCGCGGTCATCTACGACTGTCGTATAGCTGAGGTCTTCTGCAAGAGCCCCCCGGGTTCGCGAACCATCGTCCAGATAGTCCCAATGGAGGAATCCCCCCTGCAGCCGGACACGCATCCCCTCTGCCGGGGTCCCGTCTCGCCAAGTTACCCGTCCCCCGAGCACCGCCATCCCCGGCATGGTCAATTCTACGATCTCAGCAGTACCGACGGGGACTTCCGAGAAGGTTGCGGAGCCATACAAGGGGCTGTATGCGCTGATGAAGGCCGTCGCGAAAGGTTCCAAGGTGACCTCGAAAAAGCCATCTGTGTCTGTGTAGGCCAGCGTTACGTTATAGGCGGCTCGAAGCACCGCGTCCGTCACGGGTATGCCCTCGGGGGAAAGAAGACGTCCGACGAGGGGTCTGCCAGATCCAACGACAATATCCACGTGCTCCAACGAGTCACCTTCCTTGAGAACAACGTTGGCAAACTTAGTGCAGGCATAGTCTTCAGCGAAGGCGCTCACCTTAACCACGCCACGGAAGCGAATCCCTGAGATACAGTACTCACCCCCAGAACCTGAGGTAGCACGAAAATGATGGTTCTTCTTGAGACTGCACCGATACCATTTACTCATATCTCCGCGGGCATCGGCCACCGCCCTGCTCGAAGCCTTGACATGCGGCTAGGACATTTGCGCCCGCAATGGGGTCACCGTCTCGATCCAGGACTCTGCCGGAGATTGAGCAGTAGCAAGACGGATACGCGATTTCGCAATGCTCGAGCGCCGCGGTCTCGTTGAGCACATCACCGTCCTGAACCTTGAGTTCGTTTGGAGAAACGGCCGGAGATGTATTCTCTGGCTGTTCTTCTGGCGTAACGGCATGGGTATGCAGGGGGGCAGGTGGCGTCTTCACGCCAACCTCTTGGGGCACGTCAAGACTAAGCGTGTTTCGCTGCAAGGCATGTCGGAGAGCGATATGACCTGTCGTCAAGACCGCCAAGACGAGCAGAATCCCGATCAGTACCTTCTTCATGAGCAACATACCTCCTCCCATCATTCCAGCCCCGCCCATATGCGACCCGACCGCGGCAACGCTCGTCCCTACGCTTTTCCACGCGGCCGGGGCGGTCATCACGGCCCGCATGATGCGGGCCGCGCGCTCTGAAGGTTTGTCTTCGCGGCTGAGTTCCTCGCCAATGACCGCCACCAATCGTTCGCCGAGCGCGGCTCGGGCGCGTTGGAGCCGTTTTGCGGCGGCGGTTTGTGAGATGCCCAGCAGCTGGCCCATTTCGCGGGTCTTCTTGCGGGAAAAATAGTGCAGCATCAAGACCTCGCGGTCGTCCGCATCCAGATTGGCCATTTCTTCGTGCAGCAGCCGGTACAACTCCTCGCGTTCCGGATGAGGGCGTGTATTGACCGGTGCGGCGATCAAGCGGCCCGGCGAGGTCATTTCGACTCTGCGCCGTTTCAGCGCATCCCGGCACCGGTTCTTGGCCATAGTGGTCAGCCACCGACCGAATTTGGCCGGCTCGAGGAGTGTATCCAGCGATTTGTAGGCAGTCAGAAACACGTCCTGGGAAATGTCTTCGGCATCGGCCCGGTTACGCAGATGTGCGAAGACGACGCCGAACACGGCACCCGAGTAACGCTCGACCAGTTCGCCGAATGCGCCGGCATCACCCCCGAGCGTCTGTTTAACCAGGCGCGAATCTGCAAGGGTGTGGAAAACGAACATAAGGCCCTATTCTTCCTGTTCCTATTGTCCCGAGTGCGAGATACCTTTGCAAAGTCGTGCGTCTTTTGCTAAACCCTTCACCGGGGGTGATACCCTCATCCTCGGCACGGGCCTCATCGGCGGCAGCTATCCCCTCGCGTGATTGCGAGGAGCGACCCCGCCTCTGGCGGGAGCCCCGCCTTAGGCGGGGAGCGACGCGGCAATCACTTCAGCGCAAGTCACTCGCCGATAAGTGATTGCCACGTCGGCTTACGCCTCCTCGCAATGACGGGAAGATTTGTCTGTTGGCCTTGCGCCCATGTTATCCCAAAGAAAGTCGGCCACACTTATTCAAGGGATTTATGATTGAGCACACTACATAGAATAATGACGATTGAAACAAGAAACGAGGACAGCGACGCGGCTTCTACTCGGGCTGAAACGGACACAGGATGGCTCTGTATTCACACTGCTGCACATTTGCAGATGCCCAAACGGTAGGAGTAGTCCCGCCCCCGCGCGGGGTCCGCAAAACGGGGACAGTCCCGTCTCGCTGGCGCTCGCCTGCGCTTGGGGTTCCGCAAAACGGGGACAGTCCCGTCTCGCTGACGCTCGCCTGGGACAGTCCCCGTTTTGGTCCCGTTTTGCCGTGCTTGTCTTTGCTCGGTTTCGGTTCTGAATCCGCTTTTCTCAAGGTGTTGTGGTATCCTGATCTCTATGACGCAGAAGTCCGAGATTGGGCGGTTTCCTGGCGAATTCGAGCTGAGCAGTGTGCCCAGCGGGCCGGGGTGCTATCTGATGAAGGATCGCGAGGGTCGCGTGATTTATGTAGGCAAGGCGAAGGACCTGCGCGCGCGCCTGCGCACCTACGTCCACGAGCAGGATACGCGGCACAGCGTGCAGTTCTTGATGGATCGGGTAGCGGCTATCGATTTCCTCGTCACCGCCACGGAAAAAGAAGCGCTGCTGCTCGAGAACAGCCTCATAAAACAGCATTCGCCGCGCTACAACGTCCGGTTAAAAGACGACAAGACGTACGTCAGTCTGCGCGTCAACGTCAAGGAGGATTTTCCGCGGATAACCGTGGTGCGGAGGCACAAGCACGACGGGGCGCGGTATTTCGGGCCTTACGCCAGCGCGCAGTCCGTCCGCGAGACGCTGCGTCAGATGCGCCGCATCTTCCCGCTCCGCACGTGCACGGACGCCGTCATGCGGAATCGGACGCGGCCGTGCCTTTACCACCAAATGAATCAATGTGTGGCGCCGTGCGTGGGGTTGGTCAGTTCGACCGCGTATCATGAGATCGTCGGTCAGGTGGTCCTGGTGCTCGAGGGCCGTAGTGCCGAGGTCGAGAAACTGCTGCTCGAGCAAATCGGCGCGTTGGCCGAGGCGCTCGAATTCGAGAAGGCGGCGGCGCTCCGGGACCGGCTCCAAGCGCTGCGCCGAACGGTCGAGCGACAGCGAACGGTCAACGTGGCCGGGCCCCAGGATCGCGACGTGTTCGGCGTGTACACCCGTGGCCGCTACACCGAGGTGCAGGTGTTGTTTTTCCGGGGTCGCAAAATGGTCGGGGGCCGCTCCTTCTCATTCAAAGGACGCGAGAGCCCTGTGGAAGAACAACTGAGTTCGTTCTTGATCCAATACTACAGCGGCGCCGCAAGCATACCACCTGAGATTCTGATCCCATTGCCGGTGGAAGATGAGGAACCGCTCGTCGAGGTCCTGGGGGAACAGCGGGGCGGGCCGGTGAAGGTGCTAGGGCCACAGCGCGGCGAGAAGCGGGCCCTGGTCGAACTCGCCGCCCGAAACGCGAAGGCGCGTTTCGAGGAGAAGCGGCTTGCGGCCAAGGTGCAAACGGACCTGCTCGACGAGTTGAAGGAGGCCCTGCGGCTCCCGAGTGTTCCCAGTCGGATCGAGTGTTTCGACATTTCGACGACGCAAGGCGCGGGGGCCGTGGGCTCGATGGTGGCGTTCGAGGGCGGGGTCCCGAACAAGGCGCGGTATCGGCGGTTTGCCATTCGCAGCGTTGCCGGCCAAGATGATTTTGCCATGCTGCGCGAGGTGCTCTTACGCCGATACCGAAAAGCGGCGGCCGAGGACGACCTGCCGGACCTCGTGCTGATTGACGGCGGCAAAGGGCAACTGAACGTCGCCACGACCGTGTTCAAGGATTTGGGTATCGAGGACCTGCCTGCCGCGAGCGTCGCGAAATCCAGACGAGAAGGTGCCGCGGGGCGATCGCCCGAGCGGTTTTTCATTCCCGGGAGGGCTAACCCGATTATACTTGTGCAGAGCAAGCCCGTGGTTCATCTCATTGCGCGGATTCGGGACGAAGCCCATCGGTTCGCGGTCGCCTATCACCGGAAACGGCGTGCGAAAGCGACCGTTCGCACGGCACTGACCGATATCCCCGGAATTGGGCCGAGGCGCGCGAGAATGCTCTTGAATAAGTTCGGCTCAATTGCGAGAATAGCGGACGTGTCAGAAGAGGCCATCGCGATTCTTCCCGGGTTCACAGGGGAATTGGCGCGGGAAGTGAGGGCATTCGCTGCGGCTTTCCGAAAAGGGAGAACGGAGGGAGTAGAAGAATGATTGCGTTACTCATCGTGCTGATTCTGCTTGCAGCGGCTGCCGTGGTCTACTGGGTGCTGCTGTCTCGGGCGTACGCGCAGGTTTCCCGGGCCGACGAAGTACACGAAGTAAAGACATCTGACCTATGGACGATCTGTCTATACCGTTATATGCCCGAGAACGGCGACGGGGAACCCGTCCTGTTGTGCCACAGCGCCTTGGCCAATCACTTCAATTTCGCCCTGCCGGACGAGAACGCGCTTGTGGACGTGCTCACGAAACAAGGCTACGACTGCTGGGCAATCGAATTGCGCGGCGCCAAGAGTTCGATTCCGCCGTACGGACGTAGGCGGTGGGCGGCCACCATGGACGACTATCTCCTTCGCGACCTCCCCGCGGCCATCGAGTACATTCAGAAAGTGACCCGCTACGCCAAAGTGCATTGCGTCGGCCATTCGATGGGCGGCATGCTGTTGTATGCGTATCAAGTTGCGTACGGGCCTAACCAGATTGCCAGTGCGGCGACCCTCGGCGCGCCGCCGGGCTTCGAAGGCAAGGGGCTGCACAACCCCAAGATCCTGCTGGCTTTTCATGCGCTTTGCCCGCCCGTCTTCTACTACGTATTGCGCGGGTTAACGCCGCTGCTGTGCAAAGTCCGGCCCAAATCGCGTTTCGTGCCCGTCAACTGGGACAACCTGCACCCGGAAATCGACGCGGGCGCGTTCTTCAATGTGCTCGAGCCGGCGCCCCCGACCGTCGCAAAGGCGCTCTGCTCGTGGGGCACGGGCGAAGAATGGCATATGCAAGACGGTGAAATAGACGTTGCGGCAGGGCTTAAGACGCTTCGGGCGCCTCTGCTGGCCTTATTCGGCGCGGCCGATCCATTGATCCCGGGATCCCGCGCGGAATCGTTTTTCAAGGACCTCCCGGGAAAGGATAAGAAATACCTGATGCTCTCCGAGCGCAACGGCCACGCGGCCGACTACAACCACGTCGACCTCGCATTTGGACGCGAGAGCGTCAAGGACGTGTTCGAGCCTATCGTGGAATGGATTAAGCAACACCCTTGCCTCGAGCAAGTTAAACCCGCTGATCTCGTCGAAAAGGCGGAAGATTCGATGCGGGCCGTGGCCGCAGAGCAGAAGGGGCCGGCCCGTAAAAGAAGAGCGGCCCCCAAGAAAAAAGCCGCCGCAAAGAAAAAGCCGGCGGCGAAGAAGAAGACTACCGCCAAGAGGAAACCGGCTGCAAAGGACCGTGCAAATCCTCCCGAATAGGCTGAGGGTAGTTTGCTTTTTGCCTTTCGCATGTAGGATCGAGAAGACGTCGCCGCCGTCGTCGCTCTCGTAGTTCCCTTGCCTTCTGATTGGACTTCCCGCAGCGCATTCTGGTGTAATGCGCGGGCAGGAAATGAGGGATTTGCGGGGGCGATGCGGACTGGCCGCGCTTGGCGAAGCCCCAACGGGATAGTGACCGTCGTGTCAATAATCATAGCCATTCTGGGTTGGACGGCATTCGGGGCAGCCATACTTGTCGGCCTGTTCCTCGATCTTATCGGCCTTTTCGGGAATTGGATAATACTGGGGGCCGTGGCCCTTGCCTGGCTCGCGACGGGCCGGGAGCATTTCGGGATTTGGTGTATTCTGGCGCTGGCCGGTTTGGCGGCGTTGGGCGAAGTCCTCGAGTTCCTGGGCGCGGATCTCGGCGCAAAGCGGTTTGGGGCAAGCAAGGGCTCGACGTTGTCGGTGTTGGCGGGTTGCATCGTGGGCGGCATCGCGGGGACGCCGGTATTCCCGATTGTGGGCTCGGTGCTGGGCGCCTGCGTGGGCGCGTTTATCGGCGCGGCGTGCCACGAGTTCATTGTAATGGAGAAGCAACCCGGGACGGCGGCGTGGACGGGGTTTGGTGCGGCGTTGGGGAAAGTCGCGGGCATCCTGGCCAAACTGGTCGTGGGCTTTGTGATGCTCGGGGTAGCGGCACTTGCGTATTGACGGCGCTCGAGGCGCATGGTATCCTCATAGGCGATGGGGAAAAGGGGTTTTGGCTCGCCTGTATCGACGGTGTGGTCTTTCCAGGCGGCCGAAGCAGAGTCTGTTTTGTCTTGCGCGGAAGGAGGGTGTTTCATATGAAAAGGATCTGTTTACCGTTCTTTGTGGCGCTTCTTCTTGTGGTGGGAGCGCCGGCCTTCGCGGAATTACAGACCGTTCAGATTGGCGGCGAGGTCCGAATCGGCGCCAACCACGTGATGGACTGGGCGGCGCGTCCCGGGCCGCTTGCCATGCGCATCCCGGCGGCCTTGTTGCCTGGGCGGGCCATCGGCGATTTCGTGTCGGGCGCGCCGGCCTTTAACGGGGCCGGCATTTTAAGCCCGTATGCCTGGGATGACCGATCGAACTCGTTGAGCTTTGTCGAGCAGCGTACGCGGTTGAACGTCCGGGCCGACTTCACGGATTGCGTTGTGGCATTTGTCGAGTTAGAGAGCTACGACGTGTGGGGTGAGGATTTTCGCTCGAACTACATCACGGGCGCAGATATGCGTGCCGCGTCCGTGGACGACCTCGAGGTGTATCAAGCCTACATCGAGGCGAGCGAGATGTGGGACATGCCGCTGCGCGCCCGGATTGGGCGTCAGGAGCTTTCGTTTGGGAGCGAGTGGCTTGTGGGTCCCAAAGATTTCGGCCCTATGTTCATGGGCCGTTCGTTCGACGCCGTCCGCCTTACGTACGGTACGGATGTGTATGACATCGACGTGTGGAGCGCCAAACTTGTTGACACCAGCCCGGTCGAAGAAGACGGGGACGTCGACTTCTACGGCGTCTACGGGACGTGCCGCGCCCTGGAAAACGTGACGTTCGACGCGTATTGGCTGTTCGTTCGGGACGGCCGGGCCCTGAACGATACGAACGGCGGGCCGCTCTTTGAGTGGGTCGAGGACGTGCTCGGGCTCGACGACTATGACGTAACGGAACTGCATACGGTCGGTTTGCGGGCCGCGGGCGCGGTTGGCGCCTTCGATTTTGGCGCCGAGGCGGCGTATCAACTTGGTGACGCCGGCCAGGTCGGGTTCAATTTCAAACCTTGGGTGTACGGCGACGATGACGAAGATTTCTCTGAATGGGCCCTTAAGCTGGACGTCGGCTACACGTTCGACGTGGCATGGAACCCGCGGGTACACGCCGGGTACAGCTACTACGGCGGGGAAGACAACCGGGACCTCTCGTTCTGGGAGTGGATCAACCCGTTCGATCGGCCGGAGGCGAGCGTGAGCTTCAACCGGCTGTTCTCGAATCACATGTATAACGGGTTTTTCGACCTGCAGAACGAATTGTCGAACGTGCACATTTACCGGATCGGCGCGAACCTGTTCCCAACGGAATGCTTAAGCGTGCATCTCGACGCCGGGTACTTCGAGGTAGATGAGCCGTTTGCTTGGCCGGTGCACGTTACGTTGGGCCGGTGGCGCATCCCGATTGTGCCGTTCCTGCCTTTCTTGGACACGGAAAGTGACGACGATCTCGGCGTAGTGACCGACATTGTCGCCGTGTACAATTACAGCAGCGATCTTTCGTTCCTGTTCCATTGGTCGCATCTGTTCGCGGATGACGGCGTGTACGACGGCAGTTTCGTCGGGTGGAACGGTTTGCTGTTCAACGGCGGCACGGATGACGACGACGGCGATTACTTCCGGTTTGAGACCCGAGTCAAGTTCTAAGAATTCAGGCAGTGACTTGGCTGAAAGCGCACAAGGTCCCCGCAACGGATCCCGTTGCGGGGACCTTGTTTTCGATGCCGCGCGATTGAGTGTGACTTAGCGCAAAGGGATCTGCCCAGAACCGCTTGCCGCCTATGAAAAACACGCGTCCAAATTTCCAGCGACTGCTTGTGGTCGTGAATGTGTACCTGCCCGATTTCGGCGGGGGCGGCGCCATTTTCAGCGACCTTTGCCAGGGGCTCGTCGAGCGCGGTTTCGACGTGACGGTGCGGTGCGCCTATCCGTATTACCCGGAGTGGCGGGACAAGACGGGGCGCAACGGCCTGCGCGTCGAGCGGTACGACGAGCGAGGCGTCCACGTCGAGCGGTACGGTTTGTTTATCCCGCATAATCCCCGCTCCCTCGTCCAGCGGCTGCTGTATGAGGGCTCATTCTTTTTTTCGTTGTTGCGCTCGCTGCCGCGGGGCCGCCGGTTTGACGCGGTAATGGTGTTTTGTCCGCTTGTGGGCGCGGTCGCCTTTGGCGCAGTCAGTAAATGGGTCTTTCGCAGGCCGCTCTGGCTGAACGTCCAAGATCTGTCTGCCCAAGCGGCCGCGGCAAGCGGCATCTCGCGGCGCAAATGGGTGAATCGAGCGCTGACAGGCCTCCAGGGCTTCTTGTTCAACCAAGGCGACGTTTGGAGTTCCATTGCCCCGGAGATCGTCGGACGGCTGAAACGCATCCGCAAGCGCAATCAGCCTGTGCTGTACCTGCCTAATTGGCTTACGCCGTCGATGGCGCAGGCGCTGGACGGCGTCGCCGGCCGTCAGAAACCGTTTTCGCGGAAGGAAGTGAAGCTGTTCTACTCGGGCAATATCGGCGGGAAACAGGACCTGATCCGTCTCTGCGAGACGCTCCGGGCAAGCGCAGCACCGTTCTCGATGCGGATACACGGCGACGGCGCGATGGCGGAGAGCGTGCGCGCGTGGGTCGAGTCTTCGAACGACGGCCGGTTCGTATTCGGCCCTTTGCTCGATGAGCCCGAGTACGCCCAAGCGCTGCATGACGCTGACTTCTTTGTAATAACGGAGAAGTCGGGCGGCGGCGGGTCGTTTGTTCCGAGCAAACTCATCACGGCCATTGCGGCAGGAACGCCCGTACTTGCCGTCGCCGACGCCGACAGCCCGCTTGCCAGTGAAGTTAAGGCGTCGGAAGCAGGCCCCGTATTCTTGTGGGATGCGCTCGACGGCATCCCCGCGTTTCTGCACGGCGTAGTCGGGGAGCCAGCACAACTGCTCGGATGGCGTAACAACGCCCGCCACCGTGCAACCTTCTACCATCGCGATCGCATAATCGACGCGTACGCCCAAGCTCTCCAGGCACTGGTCGCCGGCAAACCGGTGCCACTCCCCCGTTGAACTAGTCCGCATCGTCGGCGCTGGCGAAGCGGTTTGAGAAGACAGCAGTCGAATGCGACTCCGATTGGGCGGAAGTCGCCGATGCGCGGCGCGCAGCAGGCCTTCACGCGCACGCGGAGACGGCGGTAACAAGATCTTCCGCAGTCCACGGCTCTCGAAAGCGGGCTCACAGACGGAGCAGGAATTGGGCGAATGGGCCGGCGACGTCGAGAGCGGTTTTGCGTTCGAATGTGGCGAACATGGGCGAGGGATTGCACTCGATGAGGACGAAGCCTTGGGTTACCCGGATGAAGTCGACGCCGGTGAACGGCATTCGGCAGGCGCGCGCTGCGCCGACAACGGCTGTTCGTTCGTCGGGCGTGAGCCGTGTGGGTAGGACCGCGTCTTCTTTGCGCCGATAGTCGAGTTCGGACGAGTGGATCTGGGCCGCGGCCACAACGCGCCGACCTACTACGAACGCGCGCACGGATGTGCCCTCGATGTATTCCTGAAATAAGACGGCCGCCAGCGATAAGGCATCGAGACGTTCGTCGGTAAGGTCCTTCGGTTCAAGGAACTGGACGGCCGCGCCGCCGGCCAAGGGTTTGTATATAGCTCGGCCGACGTCTTGCGTGAACCGGCGGACGGCGGCGGGGTCGTTGGTGGCGAGCCAGCGGGGCACAGGCAGTCCGGCGGCGCGCAGCAGGTCGAGTTGGTAAGGTTTCTGGCTATGCTGTGCGTTGGCTTCGAGCGTGTTGACCACGGGGCATCCACGCCTCTCGAGGGTGCGCAGAACCGATTCGAGCATGGCGCGTTTCTCGTCACATTGAGCTATTAGGCCGCGGGGACGTTCGGCAAGGTCGCGCTCGAAGGCGGGCACTAGCGGGTGGCAGGCCAGTCCCCGCAGGTAGACGGCAGTAGGCGTGGGTGCCTTCCTGCGATTCAGCCACAGGTGGCCATCGAGAGAGGCTATGGGCGCCTGCTGCGGGAAGGCTCGTGTGTCGCACCAAAGGACACGACCGCCTCGCGCGCGGACTTCCCTCTTTACACGCATCCCTTGAGGGTCGCCGCCACCCGCTAAGATAAGAATGAGTTTTCGTTTCTCGGACAACGACGGGCCGTCCTACGGCCATTACGCCTTCAGCGATTCTTCGCCGATGGCCAAGGTGGTGATCGGGCCGCCGTCGTCGCCGCACTTCGCGCATTCCTCGCCGATGGCCAACGTCGTTACATCGCCGATTTGAGCCCGGGCCGGAAGCTCGAGTGGTTGGATGAAGAGCTTCTTTGAGACGGGTTTTGTGCGCTTCATCGGACTCGCCTCCTATACGTTTCGTTGGCTTTCGGCCACCGATCCTGCGTGCCGTTGTACGTTCTATTAATGATACAAACGGAAACGC
>DUZM01000154.1 GCA_013349485.1 Candidatus Hydrogenedentota bacterium
ACATGTTCGCAGCAGAAGGTCAATCGTTGAGCGCCCCCGAAGAATGCACCGAAGAACAAGCGCACCGCGTCAGCGCGCTGAGCCATTTTGCCGATGGACGACTCACCGACGCCGCCGAGGCCTGGCATAGGCAGCCCCGAACGCCGGCCTATCCCGTTGAATTAGTCATGGTGGCCGAGGCCGTGGCCGAGACGGGGGACGATCAAGCGGAGACCCTCATCGAGCAACTGCGCGCATATCTGCCCATGGACGCCGACGCTGTCCAGGGGCGGCTGCATTGGCGTCGGGGCGAAGCCGAGGCCGCCGTCGGCGCGCTCGAGCGCGCATTTATGCAACATCGCGCCGACCCCTGGGCCTCTAGTGGCGTAATGAAGCGCGCGCTCGAAGTGGCGCAAGAAATCGCGCTTGCCGACTCGGCGTTGGCGCGCCGGCTCGCCGATGCGCTCAGCGCGCCGTTCGTGGTCTACGCCATGGAGAACCAGCGGCGGCAAGCGGCGTTGGACGTGGCGTTGCGGGTAGATCGCGAGTATGCGGGGCCTTTTGTGGAAGTATTCGAACCGCACGTTCCGTGGAACCACGCATTTCTTTGGAACCGGTATGATTGTTACATGGCGCTGGACCACCCTCTTTATGCCTTGGCCAAGAGACAGCTCATCGAGTTTCTCCGACACAAACCTGCCAAGTTCGAGATACCTGCTGAGGCGGCGGAGGGCGTCGGGGCCGAGAGGTCGGGAGACGCCACGTCGAAGGATGCGACGACGGCAGAGGACCCCTCGACGTCGGGGGCGGGAGTAGAACCTACGCAAGAATGAGGTAACCGGCAAGGTGCGGCGTCACGCTCGTGCGACGGACGCGCAACCGCAGCGACAACGCGTTCCCGAAATGTGGTGACGACTCTTGGACTTTGAGCCGATAGAACCACTAATGAAAGTGGCTGCGGAAGTCAGGCCAGAAACGGTAGTCACAAATCGGGACTCCGTATTCAGGTGACTTCTGTTTCCTGGATTGTCGAACGGCTCCTTGACTAACGAGGGTTTTGCTACGCGCCCATCCCGCCGTCCACACTGAGAACCGCCCCGGTAATGTAGGCGGCGTTGTCGCTGGCCAGGAACCGGACGGCGTTGGCCACGTCATCGACCGCACCCTCGCGCCGCATCGGGATTCGCTCGACAAATGCCTTGAGGACTTCTTCCGGCAGGGCTTCGGTCATGGCGGTTTTGATGTACCCCGGGGCAACGGCGTTGACGGTGATGTTCCGCGAGGCGACTTCTTGTGCGAGCGCTTTGGTGAATCCGATGATGCCGGCCTTGGCAGAGGCATAATTGCATTGGCCCGCCTGTCCGTGAACGCCGACGATCGAGGACATGTTGATGATTCTGCCGTATCGCTGTTTAATCATGCCTCGGATTACGGCTTGCGAGCAATGGAACGTGCCGTTCAGATGGATATCCAGAACCGTATCCCACTCCTCCTTCTTCATTCGCATGAGCAGATTGTCGCGCGCCACGCCCGCGTTGTTGACCAGCACGTTCACCGGGCCGAGTTCTGCCTCGATACGCTTAAACACCTCCGTCACGGCGCCCTGATCGGATACATCGAGCTGGCCCGCCCAACTCCGCACCGAATACTTCTCGGCGATTTGGCCGGCCGCATCTTCGGCGCCCTCGCCGTTCACATCGAGGATGGCCACGTGCATGCCGTCCTCGGCAAGCCCCTCGGCGATAGCACGCCCGATCCCGCGCGCGCTCCCCGTTACCGCCGCGACTCTCTCGCCCTTTTCAGTCATGTTGTTTTCCTCCTTAAAGATAAACGTCACTCGGCACCCGTAGCGACAATCCACTTATTCGAGTCTAAGCCCATGTCCTTTTGGCAACTTGCGTAGAGTATGCGAAGATACGAGCCCACGGGAGAGTCAGTCAATGTGATTTCGGTCCCGCTACCCAAGTGCCAGCAGCGCATTCGCCGCCTCAACCGTGCCTGCGAGTTCGACCGCTGGCGCGCCGTCCATCCGTTTAGCCAGTCCTTGCAGGACGCGGCCCGGACCCACTTCGACGGCGGGCACAGGGCCTATCCGGCCCATAACGTCAGTCCACCGAACGGGCGAAAGCATTTGTTCGCCTAACAACCGCCGGATCTCGTCGGGGTCGCGTACCTCCTCGGCGCTGACCGACGAGATGTAACGGATACGCGGCGGCTTGAGTTCCATCTTATCCAGCTCGTCGCGGAAACGAGAGGCCGCCTTCGCCATCAAAACCGAATGAAACGGCCCGGACACGGCCAACCGTATCAGGCGCCTTGCGCCCGCTTCCTTCAATCGGCGTTCCGCCTCTTCCAGGCCGGCCAGGCCGCCCGAGATGATCGTCTGCTGCGGCCCGTTGTAGTTCGCCACCTGGACGTCCGCCGGCAACGCCGCCTCGATGTCGCTCGGTGGCAGTCCAATGACGGCGGCCATGCCGCCTTCGGGTACGTTCTCAGCCATCAGCCGCGCTCGGACGTCGGCGAGGCGAAACACCGGCTCGAAGGCCGCCGCGCCCGCCGCGACGAGAGCCGAAAACTCCCCGAGGCTGTGACCAGCGCAGCCCGCCGGCCTACAGCCGGCGGCCTCGAGGTGTTGTGCGACGGCGACCTCGACCGCAAGCAGCGCCGTTTGCGCAAGCCGCGTGTCCTTAAGTTGTTCGGGCGTTCCGTGAAAAATGGCGCCCAGGAAACCTACCGGGGCCAATGCCGCTGCGCGTTCGAGAATGCCTCGGGCAGCGGGAGAAGACTCGTAGAAGTCCTGTCCCATACCCGGCGTCTGGCTTCCCTGGCCGGGGAAAAGGAAGAAGCTCACTCCGAGTTCTCCTGTTGTTTGAGAATGGCCTCAGTGCGCCGGAGCTCTTCCATTCCCGTTTTTATGTGCTCCGGGACGCGGTTGCTTACGATGCCGCAGGCCCCGAAGATCCCATTGGCCACGCCGCGTCCCTTGGACGCGCCGTGCACCTTGACGACGACGCCGTTGATCCCCAAGATACTCGCGCCTACGTATTCGTTCGAATCATGGGTTTTTGCGACGCGTTTGAAGGCGCCTCGACAGAGCAGTGCGCCCAGTTTGCTTATCCAGCTTGCGTCCAGTTCTCGTTTGATGAGCGTCGTCAGCAAGTGCCCGGCCGCCTCGCTCGTCTTGAGGAAGACGTTGCCCACAAAACCGTCACAGACGACCACGTCCGCGGCGCCCTCGTATAACGCCATGGGTTCCACATTGCCGATAAAGTTGATGTGGTCGGCGGCGCTGAGGCTGCGATGGACGGCTTTTGCCAATTCGTTGCCTTTGGCCTGTTCCCTGCCGATATTGAGCAGGCCCACGCGCGGGCTGCGCACCCCTAACGCGCGCGCCGAGTACACCATGCCCATTTCCGCGAACTCGCAGAGGTGGCGGGCGCTGCAGTCCACGTTCGCCCCCATGTCCAGCAGGAGAACCGGCTTGCGCGCCGTCGGCACCAGTGTCCCGATAGCCGACCGGGCGACGCCCTTAATCGGGCCAAGCACCGTCCGCGCCGCCACGTGGAGCGCGCCCGTATTGCCTGCGCTGACCAGCGCGTCCGCTTGCCCGTCCTTCACCAGGCGCAGCCCCACCATTAACGACGAATCTTTTTTCTGGCGGACGGCCGTCACCGGCGAATCGTGGGCATGGATAACTTCGGATGCGTGCACAACCGAAGCCCTGCCGGCGGAATTGTGGGCCACCAGAACCGGACGCAACCGCGGCTCGTCCCCGACAAGAGTCACCTCGATGTCGCCCGAGGCGCTCGCCTCGAGCGCCCCCTCGACCTCAGGCACGGGGGCGCCGTCCGAACCCATAGCATCGAGAGCAATTCGCATGGAGTATTATCCTGGAAGGCCGGGCGCCGCGCGTCCGAAAAGCCTTTCTACAAGAGCATGTCAACGAATGGCTAAGCCGATGCGGCGAGGGAGCGCAACGCCGAGCCTTCAGGCCCAAAGCCTGCCCTCAGACGTGCCGCATTCACCCACGACGCCGCAAACTCCTCTTGCTGCCCGCTGCCGGCGTACCACATCCGCCAAGACCGGCACATCACGAACCGTTCGGCCAACATTCCCGGCGGCCCTATTCCTTTTCAGCGCCTATGATTAGACGGTCTTTGTAATGGCCGCACTTGGGACATACTCGATGCGGCATGATACGCTCGCCGCAGCTTGGGCATTCTGCCAGCGAGGGGGGGCGAAGAGCATGGTGAGAGCGGCGCATGTTGCGCTTCGTCTTGCTCGTTCTACGTTTAGGTACGGGCACTAGGCTACTCCTTCGAGACGTCCGGTCTCAAGTTGGGAAACAGGTCCGCCAGCCCGGCCAGGGCGCTGTTTCCCGTCTCGTTCTCAATGCCGCAAGAACAAGACGCGATGTTCAAATTTGCGCCGCACCTCGCACACAGCCCGGCGCAGTCTTCACGGCATAGGGTCTTCGCCGGCGCGGCCAACACGATCTCCTCGCACACGGACGGGGTCAGATCGATATCGTTCCCCTCGAAAATGAACACGCTGGGCGATTCCTCAAACGGATCCGTGTCGGCGTCATCGCTCAGGTCCGCCACAAAGTCCTTGGCGACGCCCTGCTTGAAGCTCCAAACCGTCTCGAGGTCAAATGGAGACTCGAGGTCGGCCAGGCAGCGATCGCAACGGCCCCGGTATGCGCCCACAATCCGGCCCCGGAACAGATAATCCTTGTCTCCTAACTTGACCAAATCGCCGGCGATGCGCACAGCGGTCAGAGGCATTTCTTTAACGCCTTTCGGCCAGAGCCGTTCGCCGGGCGCGGTTACCTCGACTACGATGCCTTCGTCCGTTATCGCCGACAACGGAATGCGCAGCGCATCCACGGTTCCACTTTCCTTGATACAGGCAGAAGGAAACAGTCCGAAGCTTAACAAATGAAACGCAGCCAAGTCAAAAACGGCGAGAACAAGAGGGACTTCCGGGGCCGGCGCACCTTATGAAAATCCCCAAAAGCTGACGCAGCCCTGGTCAGAAGACGGCGTCCCAGGTCGGGAACGGGGCTTGCGGACCCGCGGTCTACTGGGCCTTTGGCGGCGGGAATCCTACGAAATCTTCGACGGTCTCAAATACGTCTGCCTGTTCGAAGTCCCAGAAGATGTGGTGATTCGAGCGTTCGAGCCAAACGGCGCGCTTGTCGTTCGAGGCGATGGCGTTGAAGGCCCGCTTGGCGGCCTCGGGCGAGGCGGCGGCGTCACCGGGGGCGTGGAGCATGAGCACGGGGCAGGTGACGTTCTCGAGCACTTCGGGTTGGTTGGCCCTGTCGCCGACATCGAATAGGGTCAGAAGCCCTCGGGCTGGCGCCCAGGCATACGAAACGATCCTATCTTTTGCCTCTTTCCGGTTGACTTGGAGGAACGTCTTGCCCTTGTAGAACCACGGGACTATGGGTCGGAGCAGTCGCGTCCAGACCTCCGCCGGCAGCAGGTAGTATCGTCGGTACGTTACGCCGAAGTACGGGGCGCCCAGAACCAGCCCGTCCACGTCGCTGTGGGCGGCTGCGAAGATCCCGAGTGCACCGCCCATCGAATGGCCGATAAGAATGACCTGCCCATGGCGCTTGCGCAAGGCCGCAAACTCGGCCGTAACCGCGGCCAACAACTCGTCGGATCTCACCTCTTTCAGGTCGCGCGGGGTGGTTCCATGGCCGGGCAAACGCATGACGCGCACCCGCCAGCCGCGGGCCGCCAGACGTTCGGGAAGTTCAGCGAAATTGTTGCCCGCGCCCACGAATCCGTGGACAAATAGCACGGCCCCTCGCGCATCCTCGGGGCCGAGGTCGCGAGGCTCGGCGCCCCGGAGTATGCCCGTCTCGGCATCCCGATCCGCACGCCGATCCGCCCGTGTCACCAACCGATCCGTAACGACGCCGTAGCCTCCGAGCAACACCACGGCGCAAATGAGCAAGCGGGCCGCGCCCCGCAGAACTCTTCGCGCGCCTTTTACCGGCTTTGCCGAAGCATGTGGGCTGACGCGATCCAGGCGTCGGGTCTCGGGACCTGACGTCGGCAGTTTCAAGCTATACCCCTCCAGAATCCCTTGGTCTTGGACAAACCCCTCACGGCCGCCACGAGAAACACCCCGTCCGGCGCCACCGCCGGCAAGCCTGTCCATCCGTGGCTGCTATGCAACAATTTCGCAACGTTCACTTCTCCTTATCCGCGGGTCGCGGCGCTTTGTCACGCCACACGGTAGGTCGAGTTCCTGCTCGACCATCTTCGGTCGCTGAAATGCGCCCCCACGGCTGGCCCGCGGCGGCGAAGCTATTGTATGGCAGGCGGGCCGCTGGAATTCGGCGGTACAATCGAGGCGCCGCTCACGTGTCCCCGGCGAGTTCGTGAGCCAGGGCTTTGACGCGCTTGAGGTCCATTTTCCCGGTGCCGAGCACGGGTATCTCGTCGATCCGATAGAACGCGCTCGGCCGGGGTAACCAAAGATTGGGCAAACCGGATTGATCCAAATTGCCGAGGAGTTCGTCGAGTTGGCCGTCGTCGAGGGTGTGCAACGCGACGATCCGCTCGCCCTTGGACGGATCCGGCAGGCCCGCAACGGCCAGCGACTGCTCGCTCAGCCCCAACAGCGCGTGCAGCGCTTCCTCGACCCGCGTATGGGAGACCATCTCGCCGCTGATTTTGCTGAACCGCGAGAGCCGATCCGTAATCGTGATGAAGCCGTCTTCGTCGACTTTGGCGATGTCGCCGGTTTCGTACCAACCGTCTTTCAGCACGGCCGCCGTTTTCTCCGGCTTGTTGAGATACCCTTTCATGATGTTCGGGCCGCGGACCAGCAGCATGCCCGGTTCGCCTTCGGGCATTAGGTCGCCGGTGTCGGGATCGACGATTCGCACGCTTACGCCGGGAATGGGCCGGCCGATGGTGCCGGGTTTATGGCCCTTCTGATAGAACCCGGGCGCGCGGAAATCGGGCACGTTTACAGACACCACGGGCGAGCACTCCGTCGTCCCGTATCCCTCGACCGGCTCGATGCCGAATCTTTCCGTAAAGGCTTCGCGCACGCGTTCCGCAAGCTTCTCTGCGCCGGCCACGACGAATTTGAGGCTGCTGAACTGCTCGGGCGTGCAGCGCCGAACATATTGCTGCAGGAACGTGGACGTCGCGAAGAGAAACGTCGCATGGTGCCGATGCACGAGGGCGCCCACGGCCCGAGACTCGAGCGGATTCGGATGTTGCACGGAACTAAATCCGCTGACAAGCGGCAGCCAGAGGGTTGCCATGTGGCCGAACGAGTGGAAGAAGGGGAGAATACCCATGACGCAGTCGCCCTCGACAAACGGGAATACCTGAAGCGCCGCTTCGATGTTGCTCGCTACGTTGAAGTGCGTGAGCATGACGCCCTTCGGTTCTCCCTCGCTGCCGCTCGAGAAAATAACTGTCGCCAGATCCTGCGGGCTGCGTCCGGACGGCGCGCCAGCCGAGCGTTCCAGGAACCGGATCGGACTGAACATTGCCGACAACAGCGCGCGAAACCTGTCCGCACCGCGCACGGTTTCTTTCACGTCCTCGATAAAGACCGGGGTACCGGGCACATCGACAGGCATCTTTTCGAGGAACTCGCGCGACGTGACAACATGCGTGATGCCGCACTGCGCGGCAGACAAGGCCACGGACTCCGTCGAGGCCGTGTAATTCAAGTTGACCGGGACTTTGCCCATAATCTGCAACGCAACGTTCGTGAGGGCGGCGCCGACCGACGGGGGAATAAGCACCCCGACGTATGACTCCGCGCCGAGAAGTCTGTGGAACTTGCGCGCAAGGACGATGCTTCCCGCCAGGGCCTTCAAAAACGTCATCTTCGGCGTACGGCCGTCGGCGATGGCGAATCGGAACGGATGACGTCGCGCCGTTTTGATGAAAGCACGGTGAAGCAGCGGCTGCCGACGGCGCTTGTACGCTTCCGTCCCAAGCTCCTGAATCGCGTTGCGGACCTCGAACGCTTTGGCGGTTGAGGCCATCGGCCGACCGTAGCTAACGGTGACGGGATACGGAATACGCCGTGGCGCCTTCCAGAAGAACTTGCCGCCCGCGAAACTGAAGATGCTGCCCCAAAGCCGATCGAGATGAACCGGGATGATCGGCGCATCAAGGCCTTTCATGATCCGTTCGAATCCTTTCCGGAACGGAAGAATCTGCCCCGTACGCGTGATCTGGCCCTCGGCGAAGATGCACACGATTTCGCCGCTCTCGACGGCCTTGGTGGCCGTTTTCAGGGATTCCAGGAGTTCGCGCGGCGAATTCGTGGCCGCGACGGGAATCGCGCCAAAGAGTTTGGCGAAGGGTTTGATCCAGGGCAGATCGTACATCCCCTGAAACATCACGAACCGAACCAGGCGATCGGTCGAAGCCGTGATCACAAACGCGTCGATGAAAGACGTGTGGTTGGCAATCAGCAGGGCGCCGCCTTTTTCGGGGATGTTCTCCGCGCCAAACACCTTCAACCGATAGATGCTGTGGCCCAAGCACCACATCATGAACCGAAACAAAAACATCGGCAACAGGCAGCAAATGTAGGCGGCCGCAACGAACGTCATGATCGCGGCAACAAGAAAAATCGCCTGTGGGCTCAAACCCAACGCCGTGAACAGTAAAAAGAAAAGCCCGACCCCAAAGCCCATCCCGACCGACGAAACAAAATTCGAGGTTGCGATCAGGCCTCCCTTAACGTGATTTGGGCTGCGCTGCTGCAGTACGGCCAGCAGAGGAATAACGAAGAACCCTGCCGAGGCCCCGACGAGAAACAGCAACAGAAGATGCATTGAATAGCCGAAACCCGGCACCGCCATAAGTGCGTTTGAGATGGTTAGGCCCAACGCGCCCAAAGGAATAAGACCGACTTCTATCCTTCCCGCGGACAAGTAGCCGGCCGCGAGGCTGCCCAATGCAATCCCCAAGGCCACAGCGGTCTGAAGCAGGGTCTTCTTCGTGAAACGTGCGTTGCGAAACAACGCCACCATACGCGTCCAGCCCCCTTCCGACATCCTTGCCGGTGCTGCCGCAACAGAAGGACGTTCCAAGGCTTGCCCGCCCCTTTCGGCAGATTCAACGGTTTCGGCAACCGCGCCCGCGCCGGCCCGCGCCGCTTTCTCGCCGGCCTGCGCAAGTTCCACGACGTTCTGCTGAACTACCGAGCCCGCGAACCAGAAAAAAGCAATGCCGAGCATCGTCAACATCAGCCACCGATCCGCTCGGAAAAACCTGAAGTACTGCCCCATGCCGCCCCATGGCGCCACAGGAACGCGCTTCCGGGGTTCCGCGGCAGGGGGCCGCGTGATCCGAACGGCCGACACAAGACCAATGCCTGCCAGCGCCACCAGCACAATGCCAACCAAGTACAGGCGTTCCCCCACAATATCCATCAGCGGCCCGGCAAATCCCGAGCCGAGGATAATGGCCACAAACGTGCCCATGCCAAGTAAACCGTTGCCCCAGGAAAGACGACTGTCAGGCAAAATCTCGGGCAATATGCCGTATTTTGCAGGACTGAAGAACGTGCTTTGCATGGTCATCAGGAAAAGGACGCCCCACAAGAAGTACGGGTTGCCGAACAGAAACGCAACGACGACAAGGCTCATGACCAGGAATTCCCAGCACTTCGTCCACACGGCGATGCGTTGCTTGCTAAACCGATCGGCCAGTGCGCCCGCGTACACAGGGAAAAGGATAAACGGCACTGTGAATAGGGCCATGGTGACGACCGTCACGTGTGACTCCATGGCGGTCCCTTCGAAGTAGTCCAGCAGATAGAAGACGATGACGAATTTCAGAAGGTTGTCGCTGAAGGCCCCCTGAAACTGCGTGACGATCAGGGGCCAGAACCCCTTTTTATAGTCTTCGCGCATTCGAATGTCGGTGCTGGCGGCGGCCATGGCTGGTCTCCTCATGCTGGAACTAACGGCACGTGCGCTCCGCCGCGCGATGCCGAGGCTAGTCCTTTTCCTCGCCAACGAGTCGCCGGTCCTTTGCGTAGTCGTACAGGCGCTCGCGGAGGAGTCTTCGGCCACGGTAGAGGCGCGACATGACCGTGCCGAGCCGACAATTCATTGCCTCGGCGATTTCCTTGTATGATTTGTCCTCGAGGTCCGCCATGATCACGGCAAGGCGGAAATTGTCGGGCAACGACTCGACGGCCTGTTTCACCTCGTCATCCAGAAGTTCGAGGAGATCGTTCCGGTTCTCGCGGGCCGGCTCGAAGAAAACGTCGGGATCCGGCGCGGTTGAACTCGCGGGCTCCGCGCCCGTCAACTCGACGAAGGTGGGTCGACGCGCTTTTCTGCGGTATTCATTTATGAACGTGTTGCGCAAAATCGTGAGGAGCCAAGCCTTAATATACGTTCCCTCCTTGAACTTGTCATGGAAACGTAAGGCTTTCACAGCCGTGTTCTGGGCTAGATCCTGAGCGTCGGCCGGATTGCGCGTGAGACGAAGTGCGACGGCATAGAGCATGTCCAGATGCTCAAGCACCTGCTGTTCGAAGTCAGGGGAGCGCTTCTCGCCCCGTTTGCTGTTTGCCAGCACTGCTTGTCCCCCAAGAACGGAATTACGAGAAATAATCGCCCGACTTTTCAAAAGGCTGCAAGCTGCAACCCTTGGCCTGCACGTCTATGATGCCTATGCTTATGGTACCAGTCTGCCCTAGCCCCGGTCAATACCTCCTCCTGGCTTGGACCCGCGTCACCAAACGGGGTTTTCGAGTTTCCTGCGGGTTTTACGCACCATTTTCTCATTGGCCCTGATTTGTATTACACTTTGTGGCACAACCGCTCTCGGTTGTCCG
>DUZM01000109.1 GCA_013349485.1 Candidatus Hydrogenedentota bacterium
CGATTCAAAAAACCCGCAACGAAGTT
This sequence comes from Candidatus Hydrogenedentota bacterium, assembly GCA_013349485.1. Classification (GTDB taxonomy): domain Bacteria; phylum Hydrogenedentota; class Hydrogenedentia; order Hydrogenedentales; family SLHB01; genus DUZN01. The sequence continues at coordinate 27 of DUZM01000109.1, forward strand.
TATGGCCCTGACGCTCGACAAAAAGCGCGCCGAACTCCCGCCGCTGAATCTGGCCCATCTTCGACGATTAACCGACGACACCGGCATTCTGCAGCACGCAACGTACAGCGTGCCGAACTACGACGAGGGTTACACCACGGACGACAATTCGCGGGCGCTGATCTTGGCCATCCTTCTCGAGGAAACGGCAGACCCGGAGGCGGCGGCCACGCGCGAACTGGCGTCTCGCTACCTGGCGTTCTTGCAGCATGCATTTAACGTCAAAACCGGCAGGTTTAGAAACTTCTTTTCGTTTAACCGGCATTGGCTCGAGGAAATCGGATCGGAAGACTGTCATGGACGCGCGCTGCACGCCTTGGGCGTTGTGTCGGGGCGTTCGAAGCACCACGATCTGCGGGGTTTGGCTGTGCGCCTTTTTGACGAGGCGCTTCCGGCGGTCCCGCAATTCCGCAGCCCGCGCGCCTGGGCTTTCACGCTCTTAGGCATTCATGAGTACCTGCGCCGGTTCTACGGCCACCGCGGCGCCCAGGACGTTCGGAAGGAGTTGGCGGATCGGCTGCTCGATCGGTACCGGCAGGCCAGATCCGAAATGTGGCATTGGTTCGAGGACGATCTGGCCTACGTGAACGCGGTTCTGCCGCACGCCCTATTATTGTGCGGGCAATGGCTCGGGCGGGACGACATGAGTACGGCCGCCCTGGAAAGTCTCGAGTGGCTAACCGAGACACAGCGAATGGGTGAAGACCATTTCGTGCCGATCGGGTGCGACGGTTTCTATCGACGCGGCGGTGAGCGCGCCCGGTTCGACCAACAGCCTATCGAGGCCGCCGTGACCGTGGCGGGCTGTCTGCAGGCCTACCGGACGACGGGCGATGAGCGCTGGTTCAAAGAGGCCCGTCTGGCGTTTGACTGGTTCCTCGGCCGGAACGATCTGGGCGCATTGTTGTACAACGGTAGCACCGGCGGGTGTTATGACGGCCTGGCCTCGGATCGAGTCAACCAAAACCAAGGCGCGGAATCTACGCTGGCGTTCCTTTTATCCTTAGTCGAAATGAGCCTGGCAGAACACGTCATAGCCGAGCCCGAAACTCAGCCGGAGAAACAGGGCGACGAATAGCCGACGGCGTCCATTGTCGCTTGGGATCGATTGGTTCGCCGAGAGAGAGCGGTGCGATGATCTCGGCCAAGAGGTATCTAATATACGCGCGGGCGCCGTTTGCCCCCGCCTCCGTGGTGCCTGTGTTGCTGGGCGCGGCGCTGGCGTGGCGGTTTGCGCATGAGTTCAACGCGATAAACTTCGCGCTGACGCTGGCCGGAATGGTATTTGCCCATTTCGGCATCAACCTTTTCAACGATTACCACGATTTCCTGCAAGGTGCCGACCAGAACAATCGGTTCAGAAACCCTTTCAGCGGCGGCTCGCCCCATCTCGTCGGAAAACGAGAACGCCCGGAGACCATCAGAAACCTGGCGCGCCTGAGCGCGGGTGTTGCACTGGCGTGCGGGGTCGCGCTGATAATCCGAGTGGATCGAGGCCTCGGCCCAATCCTTTGCCTTATGATAGTGGGTTTTGCTGGGGGTTACTTCTACACGGCGCCGCCTCTGCGATTCGTCTATCGCGGTTTGGGAGAGGCCTTCATCATCCTCAATTTCGGCCTGCTGCCGGTGTTCGGAACGTACTACGTCATGACCCGTTCGCTTTCGTGGACGCCACTTTTGGGGTCTCTGCCCGTCGGCCTTCTCATCACAAACGTCCTCTACATCAACCAGTTTCCGGATTACGAGTCCGATCACGATTCCGGGAAACGAACGTTGGTGGTACGGCTGGGCACGCACCGTGCACGTTTCGTGTACGTGTGCATTGCGTTTCTCGCGCTAGCTTTGATCGCGATCCCCGCGCTATGGATGGGGTTCCCGAGACTCTCTTTGCTGGGGCTGCTCGGCCTTATGCCTACGGTGCCGGCCGCGTGGATCCTGATCCAACATCACGCGGCGCCGCAGAAGCTGCTCAAGGCCCAAGCGCTCACCATAACCGCACATATCGCCACGGGAGTACTCCTGTCAGCCAGTTTCCTTTGGCCGGGGTAAGGCCGCTTCAATCGAGCGCGCCCTTCGTTGTTCCGTTACGGGTAGCGTGGACGACACGTGACGTCACTCGCCGCCCAAACCACGTGCCGACGACGCGGGAAATCCGACCCGCCCCGCATACCCCCTTCGAGAACCCGGAAAAAGTGGTTGATAAACGCGAGGCCCATTGGTACTGTTATACTTGGTGGGAGTAGACTTCTCGTGGGGAATTCACGACGCCCATCGGTGGGTGCGCTGAATGTGGACGGAAAGGGTAGCATTTATGCGTGTGTTTGTGCCGATTGTTTGCTTTTTGCTTTGCCTTTTGGCTTTGGACAATGTCTTTGCAAGTCCCTATTCGGATGGCGTTTATGTACCTCCTCGCGCAATCAAAGGTGGCGGCTACGGAGCGGCCCGAGGCATCCCGTACGATGCTCTTGATCGGTACCTGTCCGAGGTGACCCGCACCCATGTGTTTCGCACTTTCGAGGGGCAAAACGAGTTACTAAAGGCTCTGCCGAACACATCAAAGGCACTGCAAGTGGCCGCCGGGTTCCCGGTGGACATGGCGGCGGAGGAACTGTTTGGTGCACCGATTGACGATGGCGCACGTCGGACCTACGTTGCCGCGATCACTTCGACGGACGCGGAAGCCTTACGCGTTCAAGTTGACCTCTCTGTTCTGGGCGACGGCGACGAGGTATTCATTGTGGATCTCTATGGTCCCAAAGCCTTCGGTCCGTATACGCGGGCCGATCATTTGGCAGACGGGCGCTGGCTGCCGACTACCGAGGGCGATACCGCTGTGCTTATCCTCCGCACGGTGTCGGATGCCGCCCCCGACTTGGCCGTTCAGGGAATCTCGCATTTCTACCGCAGCCTTCAGGAACTAAAGGAGTTGCCCTGCAACCTGGACCTTTCCTGCGAAGAGGAGGTCGCCGTGCAGGAAGCGTCCTCAGGCGTGGGCATTATGGTTATCACGAAGACCAACGGTTCTATCTGCTGCACGGGGTCGCTTATCGCGAATGCAGACACGCCGGCTGATGAACCCTACGTGATCACGGCCAACCACTGCATTTCCGAGGAAGCGCACGCTGACCAAACGGACATCTGGTGGGATTTCCGCTCATCCGCATGCAATGCGAACGACGCCCCGTCTCTGTCAAGTCTTGGCCGGAGCAACGGCGTCGCGATGCTTGCCACGAACGGCGTACTTGACATCACTTTGATCGAGTTGGATCAGGTTCCTACCGGCCCGTACGGTCGCGCGTACCTGGGCTGGGACACGCGCGACCCCGCTATCGGCGAGGACGTCGTCGGCATCCACCACCCCGACGGCACCTACATGCGCATCTCCTACGGAACGATTCAAGCGATCGATCAGACTTCCGCGACGGTCGATGCCACATACCACTTGCAGACGCATGTTCGATGGGACTACGGCGTTACAGAAGGGGGCTCGTCGGGCTCATGCCTCCTATTTGCAGACGGTACGTATCGGTTGTGCGGCGTGTTGAGCAACGGAGCTCAACACTCCTGCACGAATCCGCTACAAAATAATGACTGGTATGCTTCCTTCCGCGACTTTTTCCCCGCAGTCGAGGATTACCTGACTGGCGGCGAGGGCGAGGGCGAAGGTGAGGGCGAAGGCGAGGGTGAAGGCGAAGGTGAGGGCGAAGGCGAGGGTGAAGGCGAGGGCGAAGGCGAAGGCGAAGGTGAGGGCGAAGGCGAGGGTGAAGGCGAGGGTGAAGGCGAGGGTGAGGGCGAAGGCGAGGGTGAGGGTGAGGGCGAGGGCGAGGGTGAGGGCGAAGGCGAGGGTGAGGGTGAAGGCGAGGGCGAGGGGGAAGGCGGAACGCCGCTGCCCCGGCCCGCTTGTGCGGCAGCGTTTTTCGGGGGCGGGGGCTCGTCCGCCCCCGCAAATGGCAACATCTTGGTTCTGGCCGCAGTGGCGACAACTCTTTACATGGCCGCCCGACGACGGGCCCGCGAGTTACCGGCGTGCCCGTGACCTGGGGGACACGGCGTCATTCTGTTCCTTTGCCAGTGTCTTCTTTCGTACTATTTTCCCGCGCTTGGAGAATGGCGAGTTGTTGCGCAAGGTTCTTGACTTGGTTTTCGAGTGTCGAGATCTTTACACTGAATTGCAGCGACAGCGCGAGAACGAAGAAGATGCCAAAGAAGAAGAGGGTAGCTGTGGTCCAACCCGCGCCGATGGCCTTCGTAATCCACTCGAGCAGCCAATAGTTCAGCCCGATGGCTAGAATAGCCACGCCGGCCGCAATCCAAAGCCACGAGTATTCCTCCTTCAATTTCCGCCGGTGGACCAGCACGATGATCGAGACCAGGAGTGCGATGCCGAACACGGCGGCGAGTATCTTCTGGCGGATTTCCATGGGTCATTTCTCCCGGCGCAGCAGGTTCAATGGAATTGTCAACGTCATCTTGAAGACGTAATAGAGGGGCCGAACACCGCGATGCATGGACTGCGGTGTGGCCCTCGGGTGCATGGGAACCGGGGCTTCGGCGATGCGGAACCCATGCCGGTGAAGCATAACCAACACGTCGGTGTCCGGATAGTCGACGGGGTAGCTGTCTCTGCAGAAAAACTCGAGGACGCGCCGGTTCATGGCTTGGAAACCACTGGTCGGATCGGTGATGGTTTGACCCAGCAGCAGGGAGGCAACGCGTCGGAATACGATCATACCTGCGCGGCGCAACGGCGGAATTGGATATGTTTTGCCCTCGAGAAAACGCGAACCGATGCAAATATCGAAGTTGCCTGATCGAACTACCTCCAGGAGTCGTGGGATGCCGCTCGGGTCGTGTTGTCCGTCGCTGTCCAGTTGAACCAGATAGTCGACGCCCTGTTCGACTGCGAACTTGTAGCCCGTTTGCAGCGCCACGCCGTAGCCCAGGTTGCACGGCAACGGGAGCACAACGGCGTGTGCCGCGCGGGCGCGTTCGGCGGTAAGATCCTGCGATCCGTCGTCGACGACCGCGATTCTGGCCTCGGGTGCGACATTTCGCACGCCAGCGATCACGGCGGCAATATGGTCCGCCTCGTTGCGGGCGGGCAATAGGACCATTGTGTCTGGCGCCATCGTTGCCTCATTGAACCCGGAACCAAAAGTCGGAAGACAGCCGTCAGGAGTCAGAATAGGTTCGGAACCAACCACTTCGGTTTGCTCTTGCCATGTTTGGTGAAGTCACCGGCTGGGCGACCGCCATGATACGTGTGCGCGCCGCTGTGCCCTCGAGATTCTGTTTCCTGTCTCCCATTTTCTGTCTTCTCACGGTTTGAATGACAGGGAAGCCCAACCGTCTGGATCGAGTATTTTGGCGTGTAGGTTGCCATCGATGCACGGCACGTTCGACATCCGCTCGCGTCCGTCAACGGACTTCTCTAGCGGCAGCTTTCTGGCTTCCTCCCACGACGAGAGCTCCATTCGGACCGCCGCGAACCGCCAGGTTTGCCCCGCGAGCGGGGCGCCGCCAATTACATCGGCGAACGCTTCCCGCGGGATCGCCATCTCCACCGTGTAGCCGTTGTCCTTGTCGTCGCCGTCGTTAAGGGTACCGGCAACATGAACGGCGACTTCGATGTCGCAGTTCCACTTGGCCCACGTGTCAATGCCGCCCGGGGCGCCCACGCGTGGAAACCGGGCATCGAGAATAGCGCCGTTCGGGGCAATCTCGAATTCATAGTACGTCGTGCATTGGGCGTCCGGTTGGAAAAAGAACTCGACGGCGTCCGATTCCCAGAGGTAGCCGTCGCGCTTGTCGTACTTCGCATAGAGGTCTGGGTCCTTGCAGTCGAAGACGCCGTAGATGTAGTCGTCATCATAGCATAGCCGCGCGACTGTCTTCGTTTTTGCGGGCCAGTCGGCCGTCCACCATACGATGAAATCGGCGATAGGTTCGGCCTTTTGCCAGGCGGCCTCGTCCATCTTGCCGTCCACGTCAATCGGTTCGCTTGCCCGGACACATTCGTATCGAGCCGAGCCGGCAAAACACGGCGCGCCGACAAGGCAAATCGCAATGCTCACAGCGATTTTCTGCATCGTAGCCCTCCCATGCGTTCGGCGTCGGGGGCGCCGAGACCTTAGGCGCAGCAACATCGGCGGTCTTTACTCGAGCTGGTCGAGTGGAATACCCTCGTCAATAAGCATAATCGGTATGTCGTCCCGGATCGGGTACATGTAGACCCTGTCTTGGCGGACCAGGCCGCCGTCAATCTTGTCCTTGACGGTTTCGTCGGCGCGGTTCTTGAGCGTGCCCGCCTCGATGGCGGCATTGGCTTTCGCGACGAGGTCGTCGTCCGCGAGCGCCACCGGGGTTTTATCCTCCGGGCATACGAGAATCTCGAGCAGTTCCGGGTCAATCATTTTGGCGTTCTCCTTCAAATAACCGGGGCGTTGTCCCGAGTAGGCAAATTTTTCTGAGCGCGCCCGCCGCAGGTTGGCGCGTTTATTGGGCGTGCCAACGCGGCCATTGTAACCTATCGGCGGAACGTCGCCAATCCCGGCCCACGGCGCTTCCTCAGGCGCGGGGCGGTTTCAGACCTCGACGCCCTTCTCGCGGGCCACCAACACGTTCGACCGCAGCAGGGCCTCGAAACTGCCGCAGTCCGCCCACCATCCGTCAATGATTTCGTACGTCATCGTGCCGCGTCGGATATAGGCGTTATTCACGTCGGTGATCTCGAGTTCGCCTCGCGAACTGGGTTCGAGCGCGCTGCAGATCTCGAACACGTTTTTGTCATACATGTAAATTCCGATAACGGCCAGGTTGGACGGCGGGACCTCGGGTTTCTCGATGATGCGGGTGACTTTGTCGCCGTCGAGCACCGCCACGCCGAACTCTTGCGGATGCTCGACTTCCTTTAGGAATATCTTAGCGCCTTCCGGCTGGCGCTCGAAATCCTCGACGGCCTTTCTTATGCTCCCTTGAATGAAGTTGTCGCCCAGCACGACAACGACTTTGTCGTCGCCGACGAAATGGCGCGTGAGGGAAAGCGCGTCCGCGATGCCTCCTTCGGTTTTCTGGTAGGTGTAATGCATTTGCCGCAGGCCGAAATCCTCGCCGTTTCGCAGCAGCCTGAGAAACTCACCTGCGTTGTTGCCGCCCGTCACAATCATGACTTCCTGGATCCCCGCGTCAACGAGCGTTTGTACAGGATAGAATATCATCGGCTTGTCGTAGACGGGCAGCAGATGCTTGTTGGTAACGCGCGTAAGCGGACGCAGCCGAGTCCCCAGTCCGCCTGCAAGGACAACGCCTTTCATGGTAAGTTCCCCCGTGTTGCGAAACAGCTTGCCTTAATCGAGAGCAACTATAAATTGCCCGCCCGGCTATTTGCAAGGAGGGTGCTGCTCCTCGGTAGGAAGCGTGGTCCTGTCCGGAGGACAGTGACGCGAAGTATTGGCCCCGGGGGAGGGTCAAATGGGTGCGGGGCGCCGCCCCATAGGGCATGGGGCGGCGCCTGCGGGCAGTGTGGGCCGGTGTGGTGCGTCTAACTAAGACCGTTCTGGACGAAATCGCTCAGTCGGTCTTGGATGATGTCCGCGGTGCGGTTGATGTTGTCGTCGACCTCCGGCGTGAGCGCGTTCAACGCGTTAAGTATAGTGCGGGCCTCCTCGATCCCCTGTTCGATGGCGCCGCCGATGAAACCGGCAAACTGCTTTCGCGCTTCGTCTTCGCCGAGCTCCTCGTGGTTGTCCCACCATCCATGGAATGCGCCGAGTGCAAACTCGACGATGCGCTCGGCAGTCGCTTCGGGCGACGTGTCGAGCGCGGCCCCTTCTGGGATCCCGAGTTCGGCCCGGGCCTCCTCGACCACGGCATAGAGCTTCTGCATCGCCCGCTCGACGAGGATGTTCATGGCCTGAACATCGGTCACGGGCTCGTTGAGGCCGAATTCAACCGTGTCGTCTGTCTCGTGTGGATGCGGATCGGCCGGCTGGGGCGCTACCCACTGTTGCGTGTACAGCTCGGCATACAGCGTCGTCTGGACGTTGACTGCGGCAATCCCGTTAACCATAGTCCTACCCTCGCATTGAGTTTATCTTCCGCGGCATGGAAAACAACCGTCGCTACAAGCTATTATCGGCAGAATCGCTGCAGGACTTAACGTCGGCAGGGCGGAATGGTCGCCGGTGGGAACGCCATGCAGATCCCGTGTGAGGACATCAAGATCACGTTCTACAAGAGCTCGGGGCCGGGTGGACAGAAGAAGAACACCACCCTGTCGGCCGTCCGTGTACTGCATCTGCCGACGGGCATCATGGTGGTGTCCACGGCGGCCCGCTCGCAGCACCAGAACAAGCAATTGGCATTGAAGGAGTTAGAACGACGCCTCGCGGCACGGCGCAGGCGGCGGCGGCCGCGACTCGCCAGCCGGCCTACCCCGGGCGCTGTCGAGCGCCGTGTTCAGCGCAAGAAACGCCGCGGCGCTCTCAAGAGGCTTCGCCGGCCTCCTCACGACGAATAACGGGGTCCTCGGTGACCGTTCGGAAGAACTCGCCGTACTCCTCGCTGGCTGCGCGCTGGGCGCGGACGCGCAACGCGTTGATGGCGTCAAAATCGTTGCGCACCAGGGAGACGACGTCGCCGTCCAGCTCGATGGAGTCCACCATCCTGTCCAACGCGGCCAAGGCTTCGTCGCTCGTCATGCCGGCTCGGTAGGGCCGATCCTCCGTGATGGCCGTGAAAACGTCTGCTACGGCCAGCAGGCGCGCGCCTAGAGGGAGTTCCGGCGCGCTGAGATGAAATGGGTAGCCGCGCCCATTGAGGCGCTCTTGGTGAAACGAGGCCCAGTTGCGGATTTGGCGGAGGCCTTCGATGGGTTCGAGTATGCGGAACGTGTGGTACACGTGACCGCGCATGACGGCAAACTCGTCCTCGGTAAGTCGGGCCGGTTTTTCAAGGATTTCGAGAGGTATCGCCAGCTTACCCACATCGTGCAGACGGCTTGCCACGCTCATCTCATGGCACTCGCGCTCCGAGAACCCCGCACACTGAGCCAGCGCGTCAGCCGTGGCCCTCACCCCGCTGCAGTGCGTGGCCGTGTAGTGGCTTCTGAAATCGATGAGCCGCCGAAACAAATCCGAAAACCGCCCCAACCCGTTGATATCCAGTCCGAGCGTCCCAAGCTGTGAGCGTTGACGCAAGACCCACTTAAGGTCCGGCGACGCCAAGTCCAGCCAGAAGTATTCCTTGACGGCCAGGCCCTCGAAGGCCGATACGAGTTCCGGCGCAAACATCTTTCCCGATTGCTCGCTAATGCGCGCGCGGATAGCGTCAACGTTCCCGAGCACGGACGGGCCGGGCTTTACCAACACGGCTATTCGATCGGCCAGGTGCAGGATATGGCTCTCGAGGGGCACTTCGACGCCCGCGAACTCCTTTCCTTGGCCGCCGTTCCACGGCACGTGGTGGAAAAGGACCATGCCAGCCGTTTCGGCGAATGGTTCAAACATGGTTAGCAGCATGCCGCCTATCTTGGCATGGCGGTGCGGTCTCGCAAGCTCGAACGCCAGTGTGTCCTGGCGCTCCTTTGCAGAGAATGCGCCGATGTCGTGCAAGGCGCCGGCAACGGTCAGCGCGTTGCGTTGGCGCTGCGGCAGGCCAAGCTCGGCCGCCAGTGCGGTTGCCACGTAGGCCACCTGCATGTGGTGATTGACCACGGCGGGGCTAACCAAATCGAGCGCGTCCGAAACGCACGCGACCAAGTCAAACAACGGGATGCGTGTTTCCCGATCCATTGGAGCCCCCAATTCTATTGTGAAGGAACGTGGGCCAACGCGCCGGCCTATGTGCGCCCCCACGACCATCGCCTTCATAATCCTACCACATTTTATCAGGCTTTTGGTCGCAATCGAGCTATCAACGTCGAAGTATGCGCTCTTGGCCGCCAGAAAGCCGGCAGCCTTTTCCTGGCTAGGCAGATGCGTTGCCGAAGTAAGGTCCTATTCGCGGCCGCGCTGTGGTATAATTAGCGTCCCCGTGTTCACCCAGGAAGTGGGCCGTTTTTTGTGGATTCTGAATCTGCATGAAGGAGTAACCATGCCAAATCGAGCAATCCGTGGGGCGACGCCGCTCATTGTTATTCTACTGTCGGGATGCGCCACAACGCCGTTCGACCCGGCAACGACCTTTACCCGGCAGGTTTCGATGGCCTGGTCGTTGCAGTCCCTGCAAGACGAAATGGTGGTGAAGATTTCGCCTGCGCGCCAAACGCTGCGTTTTGCCGGGACGACCGGGTTGGTTATTGGCGCCGGCATAGACGCCGTGGCCAACAGCAAACACCGGGAAGCCATTCGCGAGGCGCTTGGAGACTATGACGCCGAGGGCGTTTTCGAGGCGCGCTTGCGTGCGGGACTCGAGGGGGCTGTGCCGGGCCGTATCGAGCGCGTGGCGCCGCTGGGCTCGACGGGCGGGTTTAAGAACCGGGCCGAGGCCGAAGCCGCCCGATTGGGTCGCCTCGCCGAAGCGGGCGCCGATTTCCTGCTCGACATCGAGACGACCTACGGGCTGTTCGGGTACGAGGGTGTGCTTGTGGTCAGGCTCGAGGGCGACCTATACCGTGTCGCCGACGGGAAGCGGCTTTGGCGCAACGCGCTTGTGGCTTCCACGGGGCCGGTTCTTGCGGACGCCAGGCTGAGCGACCCCGCCAAGTCCGGACTGATCCCG